>JAKFWB010000330.1 GCA_021732945.1 Porphyrobacter sp. | reverse complement strand
GGCCTCAAGGCGCTGGACGAGAATATCCGCATCGCGCTCACCGATCCGCACGGCGCGGCGCTGTTTAACTACTATGCCCACGGCGAATTGCGCGCCGAAGGCTCCTCGGTCGCTGAGGGGATCGGGCAGGGGCGGATCACTGCCAATCTTGAAGGCGCGCCGATCGATACGCAGTACCGCATCAGCGATGAAGACGGGCTGATCTGGGTCGAACGGCTGCTCAAGGAAGAGGGGCTGTGTCTTGGCCTGTCATCGGGCATCAACGTCGCAGGCGCGGTCGCGCTGGGGCGTGAGCTGGTGGCCGAAGGGCGGCCCAATCCGCAGGTAGCGACGATCCTGTGCGACACCGGCTTCCGCTATCTCTCGACGCTCTACAATGCGGATTGGTTGGCCGCCAAGGGGCTGCCGGTGTTCGATTGGCTCGTCCCCGCCGGGGCCAGCGCAGCGTGAGCCGGCCGAGCCTGAAGGATCGGTTCAAACGCATGAACCAGCGCAGCCTGTTTGGCCCCTCAAAAACCGGCCAGGCCGCCGCATCAGCCCCGCCCGAGGACGCAACCCCCACTGGCGAGGCGCGGGCAGAGGCGATCCAGCGCCTGCAGGTGGGCCTGTTCGGGATCGGGGCGATGGTGCTGCTGGTGGGGCTCGCCAGCATTATCGGCAGTCAGGCCGATCTGGCGGATGAAGCCGCGGTGCCCGAAGCCGCGCCCACCACTGAACCTTCGCCCACGCCATCGCAGGCCAATCCGCTCGCCGATGCCGGGGTGGTGCCCGACATTGCTGCTGAGCCGACGCCTTCGCCTTCGCCCGCCCCGGACGATCTGCCGCTGCCATCGGCCGCGCCGGGCTCTGGCAATGCCGCAAAGCAGCCGTAACGCGCTGTTGGCGCTTTTGGCAGGGCTGCTGGCACTGGCGGCCTGTTCGGGCGAGCCGACGCCCAAACGCGAGACTGGCGCAGCCGCTCCCCCGGCCGAAGACCGCGCGCCTTTGGGGCTGATGACGAGCCTGCCGCTCTATTGGCCCGAAGGTGCGGGCATCGCGGCGATTGCATCAGGCACCGCCGCCATGCCGTGGCAGCGGACAGCGATCGAGCTAGCCTATGTGGTGCAGCCGCTCGATACGCTGTCCCCGATTGCCGCTTTGTCGCCCGATATGCCCGAGACAGATCCGCTCGCGGGGCTTGACCGGCTGGCGGTGATCCAGCCGCGCGGGCTGTCGCCTGCGGATAATGTAGCGCTGGATCGCTGGGTGCGCAGCGGCGGGCGGTTGCTGCTGGCGCTCGATCCGGCGCTGACCGGGCATTATGACGGCGCTTTGGGCGATCCGCGCCGCCCGGTTGATAATGCTGCGATCCCGCCAGTGGTGGCGCGCTGGGGTCTGGCGGTCAGCTATGATGACGCGCAGGATCCGGGTGTTTTGACCGCTTCGCTGGGGTCAGCCGCGCTGCCGATGGCATTGTCGGGGAGAGTGTCCATCACCGCAGCGCCAGACGCAAAGTGCACGCTCGCAGCCGGCGGTGCCGCTGCGACTTGCAAGGTGGGCAAGGGCCGCGTCACCCTGATCGCCGACGCGGCGATGTTCGAGCATCAGGAACGCGCCGGTGATGCCGGGTCAGCCCTGCGCGCCGTGCTGGCCGCTGCGGTCGAATAGTGAGTTTGGGGAAATCACGGGACAGGCGGGACTCGGGGCCGCCTGCGATCCGGGAATTTGCAGGAATCCTGAGTCTTTGCACCGGTTTGGGCCAGATTCGCACCATGGATTGCGGCATAAGGGTTCCTCCGAATAGACAGAAAGATCATTAGATTCAGATTTTTAGCAACTTTTCCCGTAAAATCCCGCAAAAATCCCTTCCATCCCCGTGCCTTCCCCGATAATACCGGGGTCCATCAGACATGCCTGTTTGCATTGTGCCCGGCGGGTGGGGTCGGCGCACTGGCCGCGCTTGCGCGTGGTCGGGACGGGAGAGGCATGTCGGATCGCTGGACGGACTTCACGGGGAGGCCCGCCAGAACGGCACATGAGGGGATCGCAGGCACGTGTCTGCTTTTGGAGGATATAGCGGACAAGCCTACTCGCCTTCTGGCGATAAGGGCCGCTTTGTCCTGCCGCCTGCCTTCCGCAAGGCCGTGAAAGACAGTTCCGGCGGCAATCGCATCCTGTGTCTGGCCGCGCATGACCGGTTCGATTGCCTGATCGGCTTCGGCCTGTCGCGCACCGATAAGCTTGAACAGCAGCTTGAACGCGAAGAAGAACGCGCCATCCGTCTTGGCGATGACGGGTTTGACCGCGATGTCCGCGCTCAGCAATTGTTCGGCTTTGAACAACTGCCCTTCGATGACAGCGGGCGCTTTGTCATGCCGGAACACCTGCGCGATCTCGGCAAGGTGGCCGACGGGTTGTATTTTCAGGGTGCGGGCGATTTCTTCTTTCTCTGGAACCCGGATGAACTCGGCCGGATGGACGCGGCGTGGAAGGGCGCGCAGGCAGCCTGTGCTAAGCTGATCGCGGCTGCGAAGAAGGGGGCGGCGTGATGACGCAGGATGCCCCCCACATCCCGGTGCTGCTTGACGAAGTGATCGCCGCCATCGCCCCGCGCCCCGGCATGACTATCATCGATGCGACCTTTGGCGCTGGCGGATACACCGCGGCTCTGCTAGATGCCGGGGCTGCGGTCCATGCCTTTGACCGCGATCCCGATGCCATTGCGGCCGGCGCAGTCATGATCGCGCGCTATGAGGGCCGCCTTACACTGCATCCGGCGCGGTTTTCGCAGATGCGGGCTGAACTTGCCGCCATTGGCATCGCCACTGTTGATGCGGTGGTGATGGATATTGGCGTCTCCTCGATGCAGCTTGATCAGGGCGAGCGGGGCTTTGCCTTCATGCACGACGGCCCGCTCGATATGCGGATGAGCCAGGACGGCGAAAGCGCGGCGGATTTCCTCAACACCGCTGACGAAGAAGCTATCGCCAATGTGCTCTACCGCTATGGCGAGGAACGCCAGTCGCGCCGCGTGGCCCGCGCGATTGTCGCCGCGCGTCCGCTGGCGACCACGGGCGAACTCGCCCGCGTGGTGCGCCGCGCGCTGGGGCACAAGCCGCATGACAAGAAAGACCCGGCGACCCGCACCTTTCAGGCGGTGCGCATCCATGTAAACGATGAGTTGGGCGAACTTGAAGCCGGGCTCGCCGCAGCCGAGGCCTTGCTCAGCGAAGGCGGGGTTCTGGCCGTGGTCAGCTTCCACAGCTTGGAAGACCGCATCGTCAAGCACTTCCTGCGCGCTGCCAGCGGCGCTGGCCGGGCGGTTTCCCGCCATCTGCCGGGCGAAACCGGCGGCCCTGCGCCGGTCTTCACGCAGGTTTCCAAGGGCATCCGCCCGAGCGAGGCGGAACTCGCCCGCAATCCCCGCGCCCGATCTTCCACCCTGCGCCACGCCATCCGCACCAGCGCCCCAGCACGGAGTCACGCCGCATGATCAGCAGCACTCAGGCACGTTCGCTGGGGTGGATGGCGGTGCTCGCAATCTGCTTTGCGCTGGTGGTGATCCTCAGCTTCAAGGTCCATGCCGTCAAGAGCGAGGCCTTGCTGGCGGAGCGGCAGGTGATTGCGCTGGAACGCGAAACGCTGTTGCTGGAAACCGAGTTTCAGACCCGCGCCAGCCAACGCCAGCTGGCGACCTGGAATACGGTCGAATTCGGCTATGAAGCGCCGGGCGCGCGCCAATTTCTGGATGGGGAGCGGCAATTGGCCAGCCTTGGCCAGCTGCCCGCTCCCGGCGCGCCTTCGCCAATCCGTCTCGCGCGGGCTGATGCCGCGGCGACGCTTGCCTCGGCCGATGCGCCGATGCGCTCGCCCCTGACCGGCGCCAAGCTGACGCTGGCTTCCGCCGCGAGCGAAAAGGATGCAGGCGAGGTCTTCACCGAAGCCTTTGGCGATTTTCTGATCGAAGCCTCCCCGATCCGCGCCGCGCAGGCCCAGACGATCAGCGCAAAGGGCTCGGGCGAATGAACGGAATGGCGGCCCACGCCGCGCTTCCCGCTCTCCCCGCGGGCCGTATCCACCTGGTTCAGCTGCGCGCGCAATTGCTTTGGAACGCGCGGATGCGCCTGCTGTTCATCGCGCTCGCCTTTGCGGTGGTGACCTTGCTGGCTCTGCTGCGGATCGTCTCGCTCGGCTTTGTTGGTCACGCACCGGAGCGTACCAGCCTGCAAGAGGCGCTGCTGCCGCCGCGCGGCGAGATCACCGATCGCAATGGCGCCCCGCTTGCGCGCGCCTTTCCGGCCTATGCCCTGTGGTTCGATCCCAAGGCGATGGGCGATAGCGGCAGCCCCTTGGTCAACGCGCCGCAGCAGGTGGCGCAGCGGCTGAAGTCGATCTTCCCTGACATTAACTCAGACCGCATGGCCGAGCGCCTGGCCTCGGGCCGGGCGGGCTATCTGCGCCGCCGCATCCTGCCCGAAGAAGCCAACCGGGTTTTCGCTCTTGGGGAGGTTGCGCTGGAAATCCCGCGCGAGACCGATCGCCACTATCCGCAAGGCACGCTGGGCGCGCATGTGCTGGGCTATGTCGTTGAGGATCAGGGCGGCAAGGTCGGGATGGAGCAGGTGCTGGAAGCGCGGCTTAGCAATCCCGATCTGCGGTCGCAGCCGGTGGCGCTGTCGATTGATGTGCGGGTGCAGGGCGCGCTGGAGGATGAATTGCGGCGCGGAATGCTGGCGACCAATGCGCTGGGTGCGGCGGGCGTGGTGCTGGATGTCGACACAGGCGAGGTTATGGCGCTAGCAAGCTTGCCCGAATTTGATCCCAACACCGCAGGTGCCAGCGGCGCAAAGAACGTGTTCAACCGCGTCACCAATGGAGTCTATGAACTCGGCTCGACCTTCAAGCCGCTGAGCATTGCCGCAGCGATTGATGCAGGCGTGGTGCGCGACCTCAGCAAGCAGTGGAACGCCGCTCCGGTGGAGGTTGCCAAGCGCACCATCAAGGATCTCAAGCCCAAAGGCGCCAGTCTCAACGTGCCGCAGGCGCTGATCTATTCGTCCAACACCGTGACCGCGCGGGTGGCCGACCAATTGGGCGCGGAGCGTCTGCGCCAGACAATGATTGATCTGGGCATGGACCGCCGCCCCTTCATCGAACTGCCCGCGCGCGGCAAGCCGCTGTGGCCCAAGGGCAAGTGGAGCCGGGTGACCAACATGACGGTCAGCTATGGCCACGGCCTCGCAGTGACCCCGCTGCATCTGGCGAGCGCCTATGCCGCGATGGTCAATGGCGGGATCTGGCGCCCTTCGACCTTGATGAAGCTTGATCCGGCCGATGTGCCGCGCGGTCGGCGGGTGTTCAAGGAATCGACCTCGTCGCGGATGCGGCAGATGCTGCGGATGATTTCGCTCTTTGGCACCGGTAAAAGCGCTGACGCGCCGGGCTACCGCGTGGGCGGCAAGACCGGCTCTGCCGAGAAAGCGTCACACGGGAGCTACAACAAGACCTCGCTGGTATCCTCGTTCGCCGCGGCCTTCCCGCTGGATGCGCCGCGTTATGTGGTGGTGATTGTGATTGACGAGCCCAAGGGCACCGTCGCCAGCAGCTTTCAGCGCACCGCCGCCTTTAACGCCGCGCCCGTGGTCGGCAAGCTGGTGCCGCGCATCGGCCCGATGCTGGGTGTGCTGCCGGACGAGAGCCGCGATGTCGATATCTCCGATCTGCGCTATCTGGTGGAAAAGCACTGATGCGGCTGGGCGGCCTGCTGGCGCGCGCCGGGCTGGCTGCGGGCGGCGCTGGCGAGGCGGCGGTGACCGGTTTCGCGATTGATCACCGCAAGGTCGCTCCCGGCACAGTGTTCGGCGCGTTTCAGGGCGCGGCGGTCAATGGTGAGGATTTTATCGCCGCAGCGATTGCAGCGGGGGCGATTGCGATTGTCGCACGGCCTGAGGCGCAGGTCAGCGGCGCGCTCCACATTGCCGATCCCGAACCGCGCCGGGCGTTCGCGCGGCTGGCAGCAGGCTTCTTTGCGCCGGTGCCAGCCACCATCGTCGCGGTGACTGGCACCAATGGCAAAACCTCCTGCGTGGAAATGACCCGCCAGATCTGGCGCATGGCAGGCGAGCGCGCGGCGAGCATTGGCACCTTGGGGGTGACCACGCCCGATGGCTCGATTTCCACCGGCCTCACCACCCCCGATATCGTCACCTTCCTCGGCAATATGAGCGGTTTGGCGCGCGAGGGTGTGACGCATGTTGCCTATGAGGCATCGAGCCACGGCCTTTCGCAGTTTCGCAATGAAGGGCTGACCGTCTCTGCCTCAGCCTTCACCAATTTCAGCCGCGATCACCTCGATTATCATGGTACGATGGAAGCCTATTTCGCGGCCAAGATGCGGCTCTTCACCGAAGTGGTCGCCTGCGGCAGCCCAGCGGTGATCCATGATGCGGGCGACGGGTCGGAATGGACCGCGCGCGCGATTGCCGAGGCGACTACGCGCGGCCTTGATGTGCGCACCGTGGGCGAGGGCGGCACCTTTCTGCGGCTTGCCGGGCGCGAGCCGGGTCAATTGGGGCAGATGCTGACGATCGAGCACAATGGCGAAAGCCGCAAGGTCAATCTGCCGCTGATCGGGGCCTATCAGGCGGCCAATGCGTTGGTTTCGGCGGGTCTTGCCATGGCGACCGGCGTGGGCGCGGGCGCGGTGTTCGATG
>JAKFWB010000254.1 GCA_021732945.1 Porphyrobacter sp. | reverse complement strand
CCCTACGAGACGGCGACAATGCCTTGCCGCAGCTTGTCAGAAAGGGATCCCTCACCGGACACCTTGCGCCCGCCAAAGGTCAGACTTCCCTCTCCTCCGCATATCTGGCCGGCCCGCTCTCTCATTGAGGTGGTACGCGCCATTTTCTCGCAAAGGGGCCTCATCCGTTACAAATGACCAACAAGCTCCAAGCTTTAGCTCTCGGGCGATTACGAGTGGCGCACATACCAAAAGGCGTGCGATTTCCGATGTCGCGGCAGGGTGACTTCGCAACGGTGTTTATGCCTGAAGACGGAGGCGGAGTTGCCCGTTCGTACTTCGCGTCCCGTCTCACGATAGACGGAAAGCCCGACTGTAATGTCAGCGTAAGCGTCAGAGTCCCAACCGATGCGCCTCGCATTGATGTCGAGAGGCAAGGCTGCTTCAATCGGAAATGATGTGCGACCTACACACGACAAAATTGTTCCTAATCAGAGGTTTACGCTGTCTTCAATCAAGTTTGATTGGTGTTTTCCGATGCATTCAGATTCGATTGGGAAGCTGCCTACTTCAGGGCGCGCTTGCTATCGCTCTGAATTTGCATGCCGATTCTTCTGAATAGATGCCGCGATCCGTCGCGTAGGGTGTGTAACGTTCCCCACTGCCCGACCGGAACCGGTGTCTGATCCAGATTCGATCCGAGGGATTTGAGGTGGCCCTGCCACGGCGCGTTTTCCGTACCCATTCCGTACGGGGCACTGAGCTGGGATCTAAGTGCTTGAAAAATGGTGCTGCTGGGGAGGATTGAACTCCCGACCTCACCCTTACCAAGGGTGCGCTCTACCACTGAGCTACAGCAGCGCCGGATCAGGCGCGCGCTATTGTCGCGCTTCCCCCTAAAGTCAAGCGGGGGTTGAAGGATGCACCCGTTAACGCCTAGGCGTTTCATATGAATGAAGGCTCCACCAAGAATATGTCCCGCGAAGAACGCCTCGCCGCCAAGCTTCGCGAGAACTTGCGGCGGCGTAAGGCACAAGCACGGGCGGTTGGCGATTCGGATGCAAGCGATGCAACGGAAACGCTTCCCAATCCGCCCTCGGCTGGCTAACGCAGCGCGCTCCTGACAGCGACGGAGCCAATATGCCCAAGCTCATCCTCGTCCGCCACGGCCAGAGCCAGTGGAACCTTGAAAACCGCTTCACCGGCTGGTGGGATGTCGACCTCACCCCGCAAGGCGTGGCCGAGGCGGCCGCGGCGGGGGCATTGCTCAAGGCCAGGGGCGTGCTGCCAACCGTTGCTTTCACCTCGCTCCAATCGCGCGCGATCAAGACGCTGCATCTGGCGCTGGAAGAAGCCGGGCGGTTGTGGATCCCCGAGACCAAAGACTGGCGGCTGAACGAGCGGCACTATGGCGGGCTCACCGGGCTCGACAAGCAGGAGACGCGAGACAAGCACGGCGACGAACAGGTACTGATCTGGCGTCGCAGTTTCGACGTGCCGCCGCCGGTGCTCGAAGCGGGGAGCGAATTCGATCTGGCGGCCGACCCCCGCTATGCCGGGATTGCGATCCCTTCGACCGAGAGCCTGAAACTCACGATCGAGCGCGTGCTGCCCTATTGGGAAAGCGCGATCCTCCCCGTGCTTAGCCTCGGCGAGACGGTGATCATCGCCGCCCACGGCAACTCCTTGCGTGCGCTGGTCAAACACCTCTCGGGCATTTCGGATGCGGACATCACCGATCTGGAGATTCCCACCGGCCAGCCGATCATCTATGACTTTGACGAAACGATGAAGCCGGGCGCGCGGTACTATCTGAAGGACGCATGATGGAACAGGCGGGGGGACGGGTCGCGATTGTCATGGGGAGCCAGTCGGACTGGCCCACCATGAAAGCCGCCGCCGATGTGCTGGACGAGCTGGAAGTGCCCTATGAGGCGCGCATCACCTCGGCCCACCGCACGCCGGACCGGATGGTCGCCTTTGCCAAGGGCGCGGAAGGTGAAGGCTTCGATGTCATCATTGCAGGCGCGGGCGGCGCGGCACATCTCCCCGGCATGATCGCCAGCATGACCCATCTGCCGGTGCTGGGCGTGCCGGTGCAATCCAAGGCGCTCTCGGGCATGGATAGCCTGCTGTCGATCGTACAGATGCCCGGCGGCATTCCCGTCGGCACGTTGGCGATTGGTGAGGCAGGCGCGAAAAACGCCGGGCTGCTCGCCGCCGCAATCCTTGCGCTGGGCGACAAGGACCTGTCCGAACGCCTGCAAGACTGGCGCGCCGCAAAAAGCGCCGCCGTGTCTGAGGTGCCGGAATGATCATGCCAACCTCGCTCGTCCTGAGCCTGCCGAAGGACGCACTCTGTGCCGCGCTCGTGCTTCGACAAGCTCAGCATGAGCGGGAAAGGTTGGATTGATGCTGCCCGCAGGCTCCACGATCGGCATTCTCGGCGGCGGCCAATTGGGCCGGATGCTGGCCGTGGCCGCGCTGCAACTGGGTTACCGCGTGATCGGCTATGCGCCCGCTGGCGATCATGTCGCCGCCGATGCCTCCACCGATTTCGTCACCGCCAACTGGGACGATACGGCCGCTCTGTTGGAATTTGCCGCGCGCTGCGATGTGGTGACGTGGGAGTTCGAAAACGTGCCAATCAGCACGGTTGCAGCCCTGCCCCAGGCCCTGCTTGCCTGCCCCTTGCGCGCGCTAGAGGTGGCGCAGGACCGTTTTCACGAGAAGCAATTCATCGCCGAGCTTGGCGGCGTTCCCGCGCCCTACGCCCGGGTTGAAAGCGATGCGGATTTCGCCGCCGCGCTGACCGCTGTCGGCACCCCCGGCATCCTCAAAACCGCGCGCGATGGCTATGACGGCAAAGGCCAGTGGCGCATCGGCTCGGCGCTGGAAGCGAGCGGGGTGCGGCTGCCCGGCGTTACCTGCATCTACGAAGGGTTCGTGACCTACGAGACGGAGTTTTCGGTCATTCTCGTGCGGGGGCGGGATGGCACGGTGCGGTTCTGGGATTCGACCGCCAACCTCCACGATGGCGGGATGCTGACCCAGTCCATTCTCCCCGCGGGCGCGCTGGTCGACGCGCAAGTCCCCGCCGCGCGTGAACTGGCTGCCAAGGTCGCCAATGCCCTCGGCTATGTCGGGGTGCTGACGCTGGAATTCTTCGCGACCCGCAACGGCCCGGTGTTCAACGAAATGGCCCCTCGGGTCCACAATTCGGGCCACTGGACCATCGAAGGCGCGGCCACCAGCCAGTTTGAAAACCACATCCGCGCGATCTGCGGCTTGCCGTTGGGAGGGACCGAGACCCGCTTTGCCAGCATCGATATGCGCAACATCGTCGGCGATGCGGCACTGACCGCTCACCAGATCCTCGCCGAACCGGGCGAGCCGCACTTGCACCTCTACGGCAAGCGTGAAGCGCGCGAGGGACGCAAGATGGGCCACGTCACCCGCGTGGGGCATGCGTTGAAGTGAAGGGCGTAATGAAGCCGGAAATCGTCCTGATCTACGCCCGCGCCGAAAATGGCGCGATCGGGCATGAGGGCCACCTGCCGTGGCGTTTGCCCGCCGATATGAGGCGCTTCAAGGCGATGACCATGGGCAAGCCGATGATCATGGGGCGGAAGACCTTCGAAAGCTTTGGCAGCCCGCTTCCCGGCCGCCGCCATATTGTGCTGTCGCGGCGGGATGATCTGACGGTGGATGGCGTGGCGATGGCCGGATCGGTGGCAGAGGCGCTGGCGCTGGCGACCCAAGGCAATGACACCGGCGAAATCGCGATCATCGGCGGCGCAGCGATCTACGACGTGTTCATGCCGCTCGCTCACCGCATTGAACTCACCCAGATTCATGCGGACTACCCCGGCGACACCTTTATGGCCGAGCCAGGCCGCGATTGGGTGCTGACGGGGCGCGAAGATCATGCGGCGAGCGATCCGCATCCGGCGTTCTCGTTCCTGACCTTCCGGCGAGCGGAAAAGTCCTGATGCGCTGGCTCGATCACCGCGATCCCATGCCGGAGCCCTTGCGCGGCGCGGTGATAGCTCTTGGCAATTTCGATGGCTTCCACCGGGGCCATCAGGCCGTGGCGGGTGAGGCGATCCTCTGGGCGCAGGCTGAGGGTCGCCCTTCGATCATCGCGACCTTCGATCCGCACCCGGTGCGACATTTCCGCCCCGATGTGCCGCCCTTCCGGCTGACGACGCTCGAGCAGCGGCAGGAATTGTATCTGGCCGCAGGCGCGACCGCGATGCTGGTGTTCCATTTCGATGCCGAGCTGGCGGGGACAAGCGCCGAGGATTTCATCCGCGCGATCCTGATCGAACGTTTCGGCGCGCACGGGGTGGTAACGGGGGGCGATTTCACCTTCGGCAGGGGCGCGAAGGGCAATGTCGATCTGCTGCGCAGCCTTGGCGGCGAATTGGGTCTGCAATCACGGGTGGTTGAACCCGTGGCGGACGGCGGCGAGGTGGTCTCCTCCAGCCGCATCCGGCAGGCTTTGCGCGACGGCGACCCGCAGTTGGCCGCGCAATGGCTCACCCGGCCCTTCGCGATCCGGGGCATTGTCGAGCACGGCGACAAGCGCGGGCGCACCATCGGCTACCCCACCGCCAACCTCGCGATCGACAGCTATCTGCGGCCCAAATACGGCATCTACGCCGTGACCGGGCGTATTCTGGCGACGGGGCAGGTGCTCCACGGCGCAGCGAATATCGGCATCCGCCCGCAGTTCGAACCGCCCAAGGAATTGCTCGAACCGTACTTTTTCGATTTCTCTGGCGACCTTTACGGGCAGGAAATCGAAGTCGCCTTCCACCACTTCCTGCGCGGCGAGGCGAAGTTTGACAGCCTCGACGCGTTGATCGAACAGATGGACAAGGATTGCGAGCGGGCGCGCCTGTTGCTCGGCTGAATTGGTTCACGCGGAGATCACGGAGGAAAGGAGGTCGCGGAGGTCACGCACCCGCCGCGCCAGCGGACGAAAATCCTTTACACACAAAGGCACAAAGGCACAAAGGCACAAAGAGCGCGCGTGCGGTCGCCAAGCAGTACATCATCTTCGTGGCTTCGCGTCTTTGTGTGAAACACCCCGCGGCTCCGCCGCGTGACCTTCTCCGCGATCTCCTTTCCTCTGCGATCTCCGTGCGAACCCCTTCCTTCAAGACAAATTGCGCAAAGCCCGCACGCCCGCTAAGGCCCCGCGCACCATGAGCGACGACACAGCAAAGCGCGCCAAAGAAGCGACAGACTATCGGGACACCGTCTTCCTGCCGAAGACCGATTTCCCCATGAAGGCCGGCCTCCCCCAGAAGGAGCCGGGCATTGCCGCGCGTTGGGAGCAGATTGGGCTGTATAACGCCTTGCGCGATGCGCGCCGGGGGCGCGAGAAGTTCATCCTCCACGATGGCCCGCCCTACGCCAATGGCGACATGCATATCGGCCATGCGCTCAACCACATCCTGAAAGACATGGTCTGCCGCACCCAGAACCTGCTGGGCCGCGATGCACCTTACGTGCCGGGCTGGGATTGCCACGGCCTGCCGATCGAATGGAAGGTCGAAGAAGCCTACCGCAAGGCCAAGAAGAACAAGGACGAAGTCCCCCCGAAGGAATTCCGCGCCGAATGCCGCGCTTACGCCCAGAACTGGGTGAACGTGCAGCGCGAGCAGCTGAAACGCCTCGGCATCATGGGCGATTGGGACAATCCCTATCTCACCATGGATTTTCAGGCCGAAGCGACGATTGTCGCCGAGCTGATGAAGTTTGCCGAAGCCGGGAACGTCTATCGCGGGGCCAAGCCGGTGATGTGGTCCCCGGTCGAAAAGACCGCGCTGGCCGAGGCGGAGGTCGAATACGAGGACATCACCTCGACCCAGATCGACGTGGCGTTCGAGATTGTTGAGTCGCCGATCGCCGAACTGATAGGCGCCCACGCGGTGATCTGGACGACGACGCCTTGGACGATCCCGGTGAACCAGGCTTTGGCTTATGGGCCGGAGGTTGAGTACACCCTGTTTGAGTTCGTCGTTACCAAACCCGACGAGAACGGTTTCCAACAGGCCGCTTATGATCGACTGCTCAATGCAGGTGTCATCAAATCGGGCCGCATTCTCGTTGCGCTGGATCTATTCAAGCCGTTCTTAGATCGACTTAACGCTCTGGCTCGTCGAATTGATTTCACAGATCTCGGTCTAGATGCGGTCGATATCAGTGGGATGGTAAGCGGCGAAGACTGGTGGGGCGGAAAAGGCGCAGACCTCGCCGGCACGCTCGCCCGCCACCCGATGCACCACCTCGGCGGGTTCTACGCCGCCCCGCGCCCGCTGCTCCCCGGCGACTTCGTCACCACCGACTCTGGCACCGGCCTCGTCCACATGGCGCCCGATCATGGCGAGGACGACTTTGACCTCTGCAAAGCGAACGGCATCAACCCCGTCTTCGCGGTGATGGACGACGGGCGCTACCGCGACGACTGGCAATGGCTCGGCGCAGGCGACGAGCGGCGCATGAGCGTCATAAACCCCAAGTTCAACGCGCCCGACGGCCCGATCTGCTCCGACCTGCGCGAAGCGGGCGCGCTGCTCGCGGCGAGCGCGGATTACGCGCATTCCTACCCACATTCGTGGCGGTCCAAGGCCAAGGTGATCTTCCGCTGCACCCCGCAATGGTTCGTGCCGATGGATTCTCCCCTCCCCGAGGGGGAGGGGTC
>JAKFWB010000508.1 GCA_021732945.1 Porphyrobacter sp. | reverse complement strand
ATCGATTGTGCCTGCGCAATGTGGGCGGGCGATAATGCTACGCCAATCGCAAGCACCGCAGTTGCCAAAACCTTTTTCCAGTTCATCCTGTGCCTCATCGGTTGGATCGAAGCCATCGGCTTTCTCTATCGGACGCTTTACTGAGGATAGCTGCATTGCAAGATTGTAGATGTCGCCTGGATGACATTTGGAAGAATTCCCTGGCAAAGCAGAACTGGATCGACCGGCTGCCTGTCGCAAGCCGTCAGGCCCTGCGCGGGGCGCTGCAACCTCGTGCCTTTGCGCGCGGTACGTTGATCTATAACCGCACGGAACGGGCGGGCGGACTTTACATCATCCGCGAGGGATCGGTCCTGTTCCAGATTCACGGCATGAATGGCAAGCGGCTGCTGCTCAAGATCATTCGGGCTAATGACGTGTTTGGTGAAACCATTGCCTTTGATGGCAAACCGTCGCCGATCGCAGTGGAGGCACGCAGCCTGCTGCTGACCAGTTTCATCCCGACCGATCAGCTATCCCGCCTGCGCCATCAATATCCCGAAGTCGACCGGGCACTGGCAGATACCGCCGTCGAATACCTGCGCGCCGCGCTTTCCGCGATCGAAGAACTCACCTTGCTGGAATTGCGGGAGCGCATGCTCTTGTGCCTCTCCCGACTATGTACGGAATGCCCGGAAACAGGCAGCGCACCGATTCGCCTCGACATAACTCAGGCCGAGCTTGCGTCGATGCTCGGCGCATCGCGCCAGGCGACAAATATCATGTTGGGCGAATTCGAGAAGGCCGGCTGGCTCGTCCGAAATTTCCGCAGCCTGGTCTGCCTGCCTCCGATGCCGGGCTTCCCAGTGCGATAACTGGCCGCAAACCCCACGCAATGCAATCTGACACGCGGTGCCGCCCCCACAGACGCGCTGCGACTATCCGCAGGCAGTGGTACATCCTTGATGTATGCTGCGTGAGAACCCGCCGAGCAAACTTCGCAGCGGAATGCCCGATTTGGGGCCGCTTTTCTGGCCGCGTCGTTCGGCGGACGGACGGCTGAAACCGCCATAGCGCTTTCAGGATCGCACGTCCGCCCCGCTTTTGACTGCAGATGAGTGGACTTGTGCATGGCATCGTCCATTTGCGCGAGGTCAGTCGTTTGCAGCCCTCATCAAAGCCAATCGATGCTGGGCGCAATCTCAGACTTGATCATCACGGATACACTAGGTTTCGCTCCAGCCGTTGAGACGTGTAGCATAATGTCTGGCCGGAAGGTTTTGGGAGAGTGGGAGATGGAGGTGCTTCGTCGTTGGTTGATTGGCTTGGCCGTTGCGCTGATAGGGCTGGGTTCCGGGGCGCAGGCGCAGCAAACAGCAGATGAGCTTGCCGAGGCCGAGGCCTTTGCGCTGGGGTATCAGGCCTACATCACCGGTGCGGTCTATGCCCGTTCGCAAATATTGATGGAGTATGACATCAATCCGAACGCGCCCCTGAATGCGCCGCTCAATGCCTTCAACATCTATCCCGAACTGGCAACGCCAGACACCGCGATAGATTTTACGCCGAACAATGATACGGTCTACGGGCTGGCTTGGCTTGACCTGCGACAGGGTCCGGTACTGATGACAATTCCGGCAACGCCAGACCGTTATTGGGTTGTGCAAGCGACTGATTGGGCGCTCAACACGCTCGATTATGTCGGCAGCAGGGTCGGATCGAAGCCCGGCACCTATGCCTATGTTCCGCCCGGCTGGACAGGATCGCTGCCTGCCGGTGTGACCCGTATTGAATCGTCGACAACCGGCGTGTTTTTGCAAGCGCGCGTCGTTGTTAAGCCTGATTCCAAGCCCGATCTCGGCCGCGCGGTTGCCATGCTCAAGACCTTCCGGCTGGAACCGCTCGCCCCCCCTGCAACCTATCTGACGGTTGCGCCCGGCGCGCCGCTTGTGCGGACCCAGATGGACAATCCGCTGTGGCAAAGCCTCGACTTCTACCCATTGCTCAATCGTGCCTGGGCCTTTGGCGGGGTGCGCGAACAGGACGGGGAGGTTGCTCAGCTTGCATCGTCCTTGGGCATCGGACCGGGGTTAACCTTTGACCCGGCAAAGCTGAGCGCCGCCCAATTGCGCGGCCTTGAACGCGCTGCCAAGACGGGATTTGAGCGGACCTGGCAATATGCGCTGACCTATGGTGAGCGGCGCAATGGCTGGCGTTTTGCGTCAAACCTCGGATTTTATGGCAACAACCGTCTGCTCGCATCCACGATCGGGATGCGCGGTTATGGGGCCAACACCGCGGTCGAAGCGATGTATTTGCCGGCCTATGTCGATGGTGCGGGGGAACCGCTGAACGGCGCGTATTCTTACCGGATCCGATTCCCCGCCGGGCAAATTCCGCCTGCAAATGCTTTCTGGTCGGTCACGATGTACAGTTTGCCCAATAACCGACTGATTGCAAACCCGATAAACCGTTACGCGATCAGCGATCGAACTGCGGGGGTGAAGTTTGAACGCGATGGGTCTTTGATCCTGCGTATTCAACATGACCGCCCCAAAGGAGAGACCGCAAGCAATTGGCTGCCAAGCCCAGCAGGGCGTTTTTGGGTGATCCTGCGAATGTACGGCCCCAAGCCCGACGTTTTGCGCGGCGAATATGCTCCGCCTCCGGTCGAGCGGGTGGAGGAGCGTTCCGCAAACCCGGCACCTTGAACCAGCACAAAGCTGCATGGCTCAGGCAGAGCCCGCTGTCGGGAGAGCCACGTTAACAGGCGAACCTCTGAAAAGGGGCAGCAAATTGAAAGTCGGTCTTTTTGCAAGATATCCTCGAAAGCGACCGGGCAGCTGCCGTCAAAGCTCAGCTGCACCACGGCCTCAATCTTGCAATCCCTTTTTTGGAGACCTATGATCAAGGCTGGTTTGCAATGTCACTCAGACGTAGCAAGCAGCTGAACGACTCGCATCGGCCGCGTGCAAAGGCGCACCGCGACGGCGCAGCAATGCGTGCGGCGCAGGTCACCGTCCAGACCCCCGGATGATTGGCACGACCTCGCCGCCGCCTTCGCAAAGCTGGACGAGGAAGTCGCTCAACCACTGCATCATTTCGGCGCGCTCATCCTACTACACCCCGCGATGGTAGTCCGCGCGGCCTTTCTCAGCATCGCCGTGTGCCAACACTCTCTTGCTCGCATCGGAATACCACTTGCCGCAGTCGTTGAGCAGCGTGGAGGCCATGGCACGAAATCCGTGGGCAGTCATGTCAACGATGGAGTATTCGTGCGTCCTTTGTCTGTCGTGGCCCCGAGGTTGGGGGGCAGGCTCAGAAACCGCCTTTGCCTCATCTTCGATTTGGCCCCCACAGCGTTTGGAAGCGGGTGGAAATGTGAAGATTTGGGTGGACGGTGAAGAGCAAAAAACCCTTCGAAACCCAAGGGCTTTATAAATAAATTCGGACGTTTGGGGAAGGGGGCGATGGAGCGGGTAGCGGGAATCGAACCCGCATAGCCAGCTTGGAAGGCTGGAGCTTTACCACTAAGCTATACCCGCGTGGCGCTTGGCGCGCCCAATGCCATCAGGCGGGGGCATGCGTCAACGCTCATTTGGCGCTACGCCTGTAGCGGATTGACCGCCATGTTGTCGATCAGCCGGGTGCCGCCGATTCGCGCGGCGACCAGCAGGCGGGCGGGGGCCGCGGTCAAGATCGTCAGCGGGGCAAGCGATGTGCTGTCGGCCAGCACGGCGTAATCGACGCTTGCAAAGCCCGCCGCAATGATCTCTGCCTCTAGCTCCGCCAGCACTGCGGCCACATCTGCGCCGCTGTCCAGCCGGGCGATGGCCGTCTGCATCGCGCGGGGCATGCCCGTCGCTGCCACACGCTGATCGGGCGATAGGTAACGATTGCGGCTGCTCATCGCGAGGCCATCAGCTTCGCGCACCGTCGGCACGCCGATGATTGCGCCAACATGCGGGTGGGTGAGATCCAGATCCCGCGCCATCGCCCGGATCACGGCGAGCTGCTGGAAATCCTTCTCGCCGAACAGCGCGACATCGGGCTGCACCTGCTGGAACAGCTTGCACACCACGGTAGCCACTCCGTCGAAATGGCCGGGCCGGGCCGCGCCGCACAGCCCATCGCTTATGCCCGCCACGCTGATATTGGTCGCAAAGCCCGTCGGATACATCGCCTCAACCGCCGGCGCCCACAGCAGCGCGCAGCCTTCGCCCTCTAGCAGCGCGGCATCAGCGGCGAGCTGGCGCGGGTAGGCATTGAGATCTTCGTTCGGCCCGAACTGCTTGGGATTGACGAAGATCGAAGCGACCACACAATCGGCCACCTCATGCCCGCGGCGCACCAGGGTCAGATGGCCTTCGTGCAGCGCGCCCATGGTTGGCACCAGCGCGATCAGCTTGCCATCACCGCGCAACTGCCGCAGCGCGGTTCTCAACATATCGAGCGTATTGACCGTTTGCACCGCTTCGCCTCCAAGGATAGACCGGAAACCACGCCCTAGCGGCGCTTCCCGTTCCATTTCAAGCGACCGCGCTGCGGTTGCCCAGCGAGTACCCCGCCATGTCGCCCGCCCCGTTTTCCGACCCACCAAAACCGGCGCGCAAAATGCGGAGCGGGCAGGCGCACCGGATCGTGTTTGCCAATGAGAAGGGCGGCACCGGCAAATCGACCACCGCTGTGCATATTGCCGTGGCGCTGGCCTATCTTGGCGCGCGGGTTGCCTCGATCGATCTCGATCCGCGCCAGCGCACCATGCACCGCTATATCGAAAACCGCCTGACGACGCTGGAAAAGCGCGGCCTGACCTTGCCGACGCCCGATTGCGAGGTCTTTCGCGGATCAAGCACCGGCGATCTGATCGCCATGATGCGGCGGATGGAGGCGAATTGCGATTTCCTGATCATCGACAATCCCGGCCGCGATGATCCCTATGCGCGGATTGCGGTGGAAAATGCCGATACGCTGGTGACGCCGATGAACGACAGCTTCGTCGATTTCGATCTGATCGGGCAGGTCGATGCCGAGACGTTCAAGGTCAAGAAGCTATCCTTCTTCGCCGAGCTGATCTGGGAAGCGCGGATGAAGCGCAGCCGCATGACGCTCGAACAGCAACGCCCGGAGATGGACTGGATCGTGGTCAGAAACCGCACCGGCCACGTTGAGGCGCGCAACCAGGCGCGGCTGCAAAAGGCGCTGACGGAGATGGCCAAGCGGGTTGGCTTCCGGGTCACGCAGGGCCTGTCCGAGCGGGTGATCTATCGCGAATTGTTCCCCTCGGGCCTGACCTTGCTCGACAAGGGGCATCTGGGCGAGCTTGGGACCAGCCATCTGGTGGCTCGGCAGGAATTGCGGGCACTTGTGAAGGCTTTGGCGCTGCCTGAATTCACGTCCACCCTAGGCAGGCTGGAACTGGCCTGATGCTGCGCGCCCTCGTTCTGATCGCGGTGGTTTGCGTGTTTTGCCGCTGGGCGTTTGGCAAATGGCCATGGGATTTTCTGCGGCCCGCCTCTACCCGCAGCCAGGCCCTGTTCCGGGCGCGCAAGCTGCTCGCGATCGAAGCCGGGGCTGGGCGCGACGAGATCATTGCCGCCCATCGCCGCCTGACCACGCTGGTCCACCCCGATCGCGGTGGCACCACCATCGCGATGCAGGAAGCCAATGCCGCGCGCGATCTGCTCCTGGCCGAACTTCCCGGCGTGATCGTGCCGTCTGATGACAGTGATCCACCCGCGCCATCGCAGGATTGACACATTCGTTCGGCAGGTCTTTCGCCATAATCTGGCAATTTGCGTGAATGATCGCGCAGTCTTGGCCGTTGTTACTGCGGGCTTTCGTTCGTGTCGCGCGCTCAGGACGGTGCAATCGGCCCGCTTGCAAAAGGGACGCTTCTGACAATGCAACACCACTTCCACCCGACCGTTCTGCGCGAGTATGATATTCGTGGGATCATCGGCGAAACGCTGGGCGCGGATGATGCGCGCGCGATCGGGCGCGCGTTTGGCACGCTGCTGCGCGAAGCGGGCGGCCAGACAGTCGCGGTTGGTTATGACGGACGGGTCAGCTCGCCCATGCTGGAACACGCCTTGGTCGAAGGGTTGACGGCCAGCGGCTGTGATGTGGTGCGGATCGGCCTCAGCGCGACGCCGATGCTCTATTACGCCGAAGCTTCAGCCGAAGAGGTGGATGGCGGCATTCAGATAACTGGCAGCCACAATCCCCCCAATTATAACGGCTTCAAGATGGTATTTCTTGGCCGGCCGTTCTTCGGCGCCGATATCCAGAAGCTCGGGGAACTGGCAGCAAATGGCGCGTTCGCCAGTGGTATTGGCAGCGTCGCCACGCGCGACATTCTGGGCGAATATGTCGAGCGCCTGCTCCAGGGTCTGACCGGGTGCGAGCTCGAGATGCTCGAATCCCTCAAGGTCGGCTGGGATGCCGGGAACGGCGCGGCGGGGCCCGCGCTGGAAGCGCTGGCTGCGCGCCTGCCGGGGGAACATCACCTGCTGTTTACCGAAGTTGACGGACATTTTCCCAATCACCACCCTGACCCGACTGTGGAGGCCAACCTTGCCGATCTGCGCGCCCTCGTCGCGGACAAGAACCTCGACTTTGGAGTGGCTTTTGATGGGGATGGTGATCGGATCGGCGCGATTGATGGCACCGGCCGGGTTATCTGGGGGGATCAGCTGCTGATGATCTACGCTGAAGACCTGCTCAAA
>JAKFWB010000424.1 GCA_021732945.1 Porphyrobacter sp. | reverse complement strand
GACATTTGACCGCACTGCAAACTTCATAGACTGATGCTGGACATGTCATCCGATAAACTCTTATAAGGTTTTATCAGAGGAGCGATTCCCAGAGATGCAACCTAAGGTCGATGATTCTAGGAAGGCCAAGCGTGCGCTCACGCTTGCGCAGGACATCGTACGCGATATCCAAGCCGGGGCGCATGTTGCGGGCGACAGGTTGGCGCGCGAGGACGAAATGCTTGCGCGATACCATGTCGCCCGGGCGACCTTGCGCGAAGCGCTTCGCTTCCTTGAACTGCAGGGCGTTATCCATCTTCAACTTGGTCGCGGTGGCGGGCCGGTGGTCGCACGCCCGCAGACTGGCGATTTCGCAAACAGCCTCTCGCTGATCCTGCATTTTATGGAGGCGGACTTGAGGGGCTTGCTCGAATTGCGCGAAGCGATTGCGGCGGATGTTGCAGCCTATGCCGCCCAGCGCGCGACCACGGGTGATCTGAGCGCACTTGCCGATTGCCTCAAAGAGCTGGAGCGAAACGAAGCGAGCAGCCAGTTCGAGGAACTGAATCGCCGTTTTCACGACATGCTCGGCTGGGCCAGCGGAAATCCGCTTTTCGGCCTTCTGACTTCCGCGTTGCACATGCTTACCCGCGAATTTTCGCTCTCGCTGGGGTATTCGGCGCAAGAGCGTGCGGTCCAGTTGCGTTTCTTGCGCCGCGTCCTTGAAGCTGTGCGCAAGGGCGATGCCGAAGGAGCGCGGCAGGCTATGGCGCGTCTCGTGGCGGGCTCCGCCTCCTATCTCGCAGCAAGAAGCCCTGAGCTTGTGTCCCAGAAGGTCAGGTGGGGGCAGACGTAAAAAACGGGCGCCGGTGGGTGGCGCTGGATGGAGAGGGTATTACGATGGCACTCAAGAGCGGCATTTGCGAAATTCTCGGGATCCAATACCCGATCCTTCTGGCCGGAATGGGCGGGGCGAGTGTCCCCGCGCTCGCGGCCGCAGTATCGAATGCCGGTGGACTTGGCGTTCTTGGCGCTGCGGCCTGCTCGCCAGACCAGTTGCGCAGCTGGATCCGCCAGACCCGCGAACTGACCGATAAGCCATTTGGGGTCGATACCCTTCTGCCTGCCTCCGTCAGGCGCGGTTCGGCACCGCAGAGCGGCGGCTCGCCCGAAAACCCGATGGCACTGCTTGGCGAATACCAGCAGTTCACCCGCGATTTCATGGAACGCGAGGATCTGCCCGAAGTGGATGCCGCAATGGCCATGCGCGCGGCTGGCGCGCCGGAAATGGGCAAGGGCGGTCCGCAGCTGTTCTCGCGGGAGTTTTTCGAGGCGCAGATGGAAGTGGTAATCGAGGAAAAGGTGCCAGTCTATGCCGCCGGCCTCGGCAATCCCGAACCGTGGATGGACCGCCTTCATTCCAATGGCACCAAGGTCATGGCGGTGATCGGCAAGGTCAAGCACGCCCAGCAGGTGGTCGATTCCGGCATCGACATGATTGTGGCGCAGGGCCACGATGGCGGCGGGCACAACTCCCCGATCGGAACCTTCTCGCTGATTCCGCAGGTGGTCGATGCGGTGGGCGATCGTGTTCCCGTGATCGGAGCGGGTGGAATCTCCGATGGCCGCGGAGTCGCCGCAGCGATGATGCTGGGCGCTCTGGGCGCGTGGGTCGGCACGGCGTTCCTGGCAACCGAAGAAGCCGGCATCGAACGGTTCCAGAAGGAAGCAATAACCGACGGCGGCGATGCAGATACCGTCGTTAGCCGTTCGTTGACCGGCAAGCCTGCGCGCATGATCCGCAACAAATGGGCCGATGCCTGGGTTGCGGCGGGCAAGGAGCCGCTTCCCATGCCTTACCAGTCGATGATTTCAGGGCCGGTGATGGCTTCGGGCATCAAGGCTCAACGCAAGGATATCATGCCCGGCTTCGCGGGGCAGGGAATTGGATTGATCCATTCGATCCGTCCAGCGGCAGAGGTCATGCGCGATCTTGTCGAAGGGGCCGAAAGGGCGCTGGCCGATGCCAGATTCTATTCCTGAATTGCGGCAAGACGGGGACGCTGTATGAACGCTTCGCAGACCTTATCCTTTGCCGACAAGGCCGCCATAACCGGTGTGGGCGAAACCGCATTCGTCAAGGGCACCGAACGGACCGCGGTGGACATGATGCTGGAAGCCTCGCGCCGCGCAATCGCAGATGCCGGGCTGAAACCTTCCGACATCGACGGCATGGTGCCGCCGCCGATCTATACGACCTCGGAGGAAATGGCCGCCAATCTCGGCATTGACGTGCTGCGCTATGCGGCCACCGTTCACATGGGCGGCGCCAGCCCGACGACGGCGCTGCAGAACGCGGCAATGGCGATTGCCAGCGGGCTTTGCGATCACGTGCTGGTGACGCTCGGGTGGAATGGCTATTCCGCCCTCAGGCCCAAGCCGGGTGCTCCGCCCACTCGGGCGATGAACATGAACACGCTGACCAATACCATCCAGGGCTATTACATCCCCTATGGCGTGTTCCTGCCGGTGCAGATGTATGCTTGGCTGGCGACCCGCCACTCGAAGCTTTACGGCGTGGGCGCAGATGCGATGGCAGCGGTAGCGCTAGCCTGCCGGCGTCACGCGCAGTTGAATCCGCGCGCCTTTACCTATGGGCGCGAACTTGACGCGGAAACCTATCATTCGGCGCGCTGGATATCCGAGCCCTTTCGCCTTTACGATTGCTGCCTTGAAACCGATGGGGCCTGTGCGGTAGTCATATCGCGAATGGATCGGGCCAGGGATATGCCGCATGTGCCCGTCAGCATCGCCGGTGCCGCGGAAGGCCACCCCTATCCCGCCGACGACATCCCCTCGCGGCCCGATCCCTTCAAGATTGGCCTCAGCTATGCTGCCCCGCGCGCTTTCGATATGGCTGGCGTCAAGCGCGAGGACATGGATTTCCTGCAGATCTACGACTGCTTTACGTATGTCGTCTTGCTGCAACTGGAAGCGATGGGGTATTGCGAACCGGGCGGACAGGCCGAATTCGTCGCCAATGGCCAGATTGAGCTGGGCGGCCGCTATCCGATCAACACCCATGGCGGCTTGCTCAGTGAGGCGCATGTATGGGGCCTCAACCACGTGGTCGAGGCGGTGCGTCAGCTTCGTCACGACTGCGGCGAGCGCCAGGTGCTGGGAGCCCAAACTGGTCTTGTGACCGGTTGGGGCGACCTCGGCGACGGCAGCATCGCCATTCTCAGGAGGTTCACATGAGCAGCGAGAGCGATCTGCCCCCCAAAATGCGGCCCTCTGCGCAGGTTGTACCACCCAAACCGCGACCTCGCCCGCAAGACCCGGTTGAGCAGGAATTCTGGAAGCGGTGCCAGGACGGCAATCTCTATTTCCAGCGCTGCGGCGGCTGCGGCTGCTTCCGCCACCTGCCGCGCTATATGTGCGCAAAGTGCGGCTCGCCGGAATTTTCCTGGGAACGCAGCAGTGGCAAGGGCACGCTGTTTTCGTGGACCGTTACCCACCAGGCCCTCCACCCGGCTTTTGCCGCCGAAATTCCCTTCGTGGCGGCGCTGGTGGAATTGGAAGAGGGCGTACGCATGGCCACGCGCCTGATTGGTTGCGATCACGAGCGCCTAGCGCTCGACCTTCCGGTGGAAGTGGAATTCGAATTGATCGGTGAGGACTTCCGTCTTCCTGTTTTCCGCCTGCGTGAAAGTTAGAAGCGTCATGGATCTTAATTACGGGCCCGAATACGATGTCTTCCGCAAGCAAGTGCGGGCTTTCATCGAAGCGCACAGCCATCTCGCGCCGCCCTCTGCTGACCGGGCGGCCCAACCTTCGTCCAAGGCGGTCGAATGGCAGAAGCTGTTGATCGAGCATGGATATGCCGCGCGAACGATCCCGCAGGAGTATGGCGGCTATGGAGCGGAGCCGGACATTCTCCAATCGCGCATCATCGCAGAGGAATTTGCGCGGGCCAGGGTGCCGGGCGGGCTTTCCAATCAGGGAATCTCGATGTTCGTGCCAACCCTGCTCGAACTCGGCACCGAGGAACAGAAACGGCGCTGGATCGAACCCACGTTGAAAGGCGATGTTGTCTGGTGCCAGGGCTATTCCGAACCCGGTGCCGGGTCGGACCTCGCCAACCTTAAGACCAGCGCGCACATCGAAAACGGCGAGTTTGTTATCAATGGCCAGAAGATATGGACCAGCACCGCCAAGCAGGCAGACATGATCTTTTGCCTGGTCAGGACCGAACCTGACGCACCCAAGCATGGCGGCATTTCCTACCTGATCTTTTCGATGGACACGCCGGGCATCGAGGTTCGCCCCTTGAAGACGATGACAGGTCACGCCGAGTTCAACGAGACGTTCTTCACCGATGTGCGGGTCCCGATGCACCAGATCGTCGGCCAGCGGGGCCAGGGCTGGTTCGTCGCGAATGCAACCCTTGGCCATGAGCGCGGAATGCTGGGCGATCCCGACGCGCTCGAAAACCGGCTGCAGGCACTGATCGCACTGATGCAGGAAGAGCGTCTGGGCCAGGGTCGCGCGATCGACAATCCGGTACTGCGCGACCGGTTGGTGGCACTTCAGGCCGAAGTGGCGGCGATGAAATACAATGGGATGCGGATCCTTTCGAACAGCCTTAGGGGAGAGCCGGGTGGCATGGCGAAGCTGATCGTCAAGTTGCAAAGCTGTGAACTCGCTCACCAGATATCCGCGCTGGCAATCGACGCCATGGGCGAACTGGGCATTCTCTATCACAACAGTCCGCGTGAGCGGGACGGCGGGGCGTGGCAATGGAACTATATGTTCCAGCTCGGTCTCATCATCGGCGGCGGGACCGCTCAGATTCAGAAGAACATCATCGCCGAACGCGGCCTTGAAATGCCACGTGAGCCGAAAACCGCGGACATGGCGCGTCAGAAGCAGGGAGCAGACTGATGGACTTTGGACTTTCGCAGGACCAGCAAATGTTGCGCGACGCGGTTTCGCGGTGCCTTGCCGATAGCAGCCCGCTCAGTCACGTCCGCGAATGTGCGGAGCGGGACAATCCGTTGAGCGACCAGGTGCTGCAGGCCCTCAACGATCTGGGCGTTGCCGGAATGCTGGTCCCCGAAGAGCATGGCGGGCTCGGCATGACCCTGCTTGACGCTGCGGTGGTAGCGGAACAGCTCGGCTATGCGGTCGCCCCGGTGCCGTTTCTCGCCAGTCAGGTTCTCGCACCGATCGCCTTGCGCGATGCGGGCAACGAGGAGCAAAAGGCCCACTGGCTGCCAAAGATCGCAAGCGGCGAGGCGCGTATCGGTGTCGCTATTTCCGAGACGATCGAGGTGCGCGACGGCGCGGGGGTTTCCTCTGCCGCCGGGAAGCTCAACGGCACCGCCCTGTACGCGCTCGATTTCGAAGGAGCCGATGCCTACATCGTCGCCGATTCCGGTAGCAGGCTGCACCTTCTCGGTGCCAAGGCGTCGGGCCTGGAGGCTATCGCGTTGACAACCATCGATCGCACCCGCAGCGTCGGGGAATTGCGGTTTGACGGGGCCGAAGCAGAACCACTGGCTGATGATGGGGGAGCTACAGTGGCCCGGCTGCGTGATGCGGGCCGTGTGATCCTGGCCGCCGACAGTCTTGGCGCGGGTCAGGCCATGATCGAAAAGGCTGTTGATTATGCTGGTCAGCGCGAACAGTTCGGCCGCCTGATCGGCAGTTTCCAGGCCGTAAAGCATATGTGCGCCGAGATGGCCGCGCAGCATGAACCGTGCCGTTCGCTCGTCTGGTACGCCGCCCACGCCTTCGACGCGGTGCCGAATGAGGCATCGCTGGTTGCCTGCCATGCCAAATCGCACACGGCCGAGGTCTATCGATTTGTCGCACGCACTTCCACCGAAGTGCACGGCGGAATGGGATTCACCGACCTGCTTGGCCTGCACTACTGGTTCAAACGGATCGGATTCGACCGGCAGGTCTTGGGTGGGCCAGAAGCGGTCCGCGCGGAGGCTGCGGCACTTCAGGGCTGGACCAAAGCTGCGTGATATTTCTTCCGGGGATAGCGCACGCCAGAGCCGCCCCGTTCGCAGAGGAGAACTGATGTGACCGACTGGAATTTCGGCGACATTCTCGACGCTATCGAGCCTGTCATGCCAAAGGATGCGCCGGCCCTGATCCACGGTGACCGGATCATTACCTGGCCCGAAATGTCCGGACGTTCGAACAATGTCGCCCGCGCGCTTCGGCAGCGCGGAGCCGGCAATGGGGCCAAGGTTGCCTTTTATATGCGCAACCGACCCGAATACGGCGAGTTGATGGCAGCCTGCTTCAAGGGGCGCCTGATCCATGTGAACATCAATTACCGCTATGTCGCCGAGGAGGTCTTCTACATCTTCGACGATTCCGACAGCGAAGTGATCGTCTACAGCTCGGAATTCCGCGACTGTATCGTCGAGCTCAAGGATCGGCTCGGGAAGGTTCACACCTTCGTGGAAATTGGCGAGGCGTCGCAAATCGCGCCTTTTGCGATCCCTTACGAGACACTCGCGCAAGAAGGCGACGGATCGGCGCTCGGCATCGTGCGCTCACCCGAAGATCAGCTCTTCATCTATACCGGCGGCACGACCGGCATGCCCAAGGGCGTGATGTGGCATCACGACCAAATGCGCAAAGCACAGCTCGAGGCCCAGAAGCTGCTCGCCCCCGTTCCCCAGACACTCGAAGAGCACGTCGCGTTTATCACAAGTCAAGGGCCCGGCAACCGCACTCTGCCCTCCTGCCCGACTG
>JAKFWB010000520.1 GCA_021732945.1 Porphyrobacter sp. | reverse complement strand
GTGACATTTTGAAAAAGCGTTTGCCCGCGAAATCATAACCGTCCTTGCGATCACTGCGCAGCGCTTCGGCCCGCTCAGCCATCTTTGTGAAAATGCCTGCTTCGGGGGCGAGCCGGAAACCAGCGGACAGCGGTTCGCCATCCTCGCCATAGGTCGACGGCCTCAATCCCTCGACGAAATCTTCATATCCGTAGTTCTGATGGAACGTGACGAAACCAATGCGCTCCTGCCCCATCAACTCATTGTAGCGCGCCATCAGCGCAGCTCGGCCATCCTTCGTTTCTGGATAGTCTGCCAGGCCGTCGCAAAGCGCGACCGCCTCCAGCGCCGTGCGATAGGTTTTGCCTGTGCCCGGGGGGCCAAAGAGGATGAGGTTTGTTGGTTGATTCATCCTTGCCATTTCGTCTTCCGATTTCGTCGCAGCTCGACTTGCTGGCTGTTGATGTTTTTCTTTTATGTTTTCGGTTCTGAAGCCCAATCTCCGGAGGCTGCCTTCAACTGCACGAGGTGTGAAGCCAACTCCGTTCGCAGTAGTGGAAGGCTGCCGGATGGTTCCGCCTGGCAGAAATTGGAATGCAGTTCCGTAAATCAATTTGAGTGGATAGCCGGCCCCGAACTCTTCCCGAAAAACAAACCAGCTTTGGGCATCCCCAAAAGCTTCGTGTCCGGGCAACTTGCGATAACCGTCCTCGCCTAACTCATCGAAACGGTCCATCGCCGCTAGGACCGCTTCGCGCGTGAGCTCGATCACTCCACCATTTGGCCGCCGCCGACTTTCAATCCCATATCCCAATCGGACAAATTCCGAATGGATAGGGCCGCCCTCCGCATCGCCGAACGTGTCGCGCTGGCCCTTCACGGTGATGTCCGGGTTGCCGGGAATTGAGCTATAAGCAACGAGGAAGATTGCCTTTGCCGGATAACGGACCTCTTCGCCCGGGCGGAACACGACATAGTCGAAGTTCGATGCGAATCCGTGCTTCTGCATGAATGTAGACGGATCTTCATCATATGCATTTAATGTCGCATCGACAGACTCCGAAGTCAGCAATTGATCTTCGTCTTGGTCTTCATCTTCCAACAGATCGTTGCTTTCGCCGTAGTTCGGTTCGCGCCCTTCCAGAAAATAGCCGTACTGCGTAACGGTGGCGAGCAAATTGCCGAGTTGACCAGCGGGATTATGCGCCTGAGGAACCACGGACTTGACTGCGGCAGGGTCAGCGGCCGGATTGTCGCGGAGGTCGACAAGGCGCGAAAGGAGGGTGTCCCACGCGCCCGCCTCAAAGACCCCTTCCAGCGTAGCCTGCGCGAAACCGAGTCCGCCGAGGCCGCGCTCTACGCGGATTGAACGGCGTATGCGGCTGTATTTTGCTTTATCGCTAAGGGGTGTGCCCTTCCAGATCCGCTTGTCCAACCAAGCCCGAAATTCAGCTTCGCGCATCCTTTTACTTCCCAATCATTCAATACATTGGCTGGCCGAAAATCTCCCGATCCGCAACGGCAGAACATGTTCAGACTGTAACAGGGAATAGTCATGTGCCTTTGCCCTGCGACCAGCAACAACATAACCCGCTACTCAAGCGAAGACCTGAGCTTTGCATATGCTTCCGTTGAAAGCCAGTTCGTGACCAGTCCCTGAAATGCCTTATCGTTCATGTATCGAGCAAAGATCTCTTCATTCTGATCCATGCGTTCCACGAAGAGCGCTTCCAGCAAATTCTTGAACAGCAGCTCGAACTTCTCACCCGGATTAGCGATTGCCGCTTGCCGTAGGCTCGCATCTGCCAAAGCGGCTTCGACAATCTGGTCAAAGAAGAGCTGGTCGGCATTGTTGAAATCCGTACCGAAGCGTTCATTTACAACATCAATCAGCCGAGAAAGCGGAACCTGCTCCTCACGGGCGATCTTGGACCCGACGGAAGACGGTCCGTCGAGCTGCTTCGCAGTCCCTTCGGACAGGCTAATCGACCCTTCGCTCACCTTTTGCAGGCGATAATAATCCAGCCGGACCTCATCATCGAATTGATAGGATGGGCTGCCCCCCTTTTTCGGCAGCTTTGCCGCGAGGTGGCGCAGGAAAACATACAACCTTTCCAGATCCGAATCCTGATAGGGAATGATCTGGCTGAGGAAGCCATACAGACTGCAAAAGGCAAGAATCTTGCCGCGCAGCACCTCGGCTTCGGCGGGATCGCTCTTGACGATTTCGGTAAAGGTGCTGACTGGGCGGTCGATAATCGCATTCATCTTTTGATGATCTGCGGGACTCTGCTTCAGCTTTGGTTTGAAATAGATTTCCGAAAAATCTTCAATGTCGGCGTCTGCATAGATGCCACTGGAATCCAGTTCACCCTTGATTTGATACATGCGGCCCGGATCGACTTCCTCGCCAATTTCCGCGCCCTCATAATAGGTTTTGAAGGCTTCCTGAATTTCGTCCCGATCATTCACGAAATCGAGAATGAAGGTGTCTTCCTTGAAGGGGTGGGTGCGGTTCAGGCGTGATAGGGTTTGAACTGCCTGAATGCCCGAGAGCCTGCGGTCCACATACATGGTGTGAAGGAGCGGTTGGTCGAAACCGGTCTGGTACTTTTCCGCGACAAGGAGCACCTGGTATTCCGACGTCGCAAAGACGTCCGGCAATTCCCGCTCTCGCACGCCCAGATTCATCGCTTCTTCGGTGTATACAACACCGGGCATCTTATCGTCGTCAACCGCACCAGAGAACGCGACGAGTGATTTGATCGCATAGCCCTTGGTCTTGATGTAGAGGTCGAAGCTCTGCTTGTAGCGCACCGCTTCCAGACGTGATCCCGTCACGACCATCGCTTTGGCGCGGCCACCAACCTTGTGCTGGGTGGCCGCATGGAAGTGCTCCACCATCACTTCGGTCTTCTGCGCAATATTGTGCGGGTGCAGTTTCAGGAACCGCGCCAGCGCCAATGCCGCTTTTTTGCGGACAACATTCGGGTCGTCATCGCTGGACTTCAGCAGCCGAAAATAGGTCGCGTAAGTCGTGTAATGTTTGAGAACATCGAGGATGAAACCCTCCTCGATAGCCTGCCGCATCGTATAACGATGCGCCGCTTTGCCGTCCTTGCCGAACACGGCCAAAGTCTTGTGCTTGGGCGTGGCGGTGAAGGCGAAGAAGCTGATATTGGCCTGGCGTCCGCGCTTGGCCATGCTGCGGAACAACTCTTCCTCGCCAACATCATCGTTTTCGGCCCGGTAGCGCTGGGCATCTTCGCGTAGGCGCTCCCCTCCGAGGACCTCCTTAAGGTCCGTTGCCGCTTCGCCCCCTTGAGAGCTGTGCGCCTCATCGATGATGACCGCAAAGCGCCGTGTCTTGAGCACGCCATCGCCTGCCGAACCACGCTCCTCAGCGAGGCGAACCAACTGTCGCGACACGAACGGAAACTTCTGCAACGTCGTGATGATGATCGGCACGGAGCCTTCAAGCGCCTCTGCCAGCTGCCGCGAGTTGTCGTCGATCTTCTGCACAACGCCGTGCTTGTGCTCGAATTGATAGATCGTGTCCTGCAACTGCTTGTCGAGCACGACGCGGTCCGTAATCACGATGACACTGTCAAACACACGGTCGTTGGCATCATCGTGCAATGAGGCAAGGCGGTGCGTCAGCCAGCCGATGGTGTTGCTTTTCCCGCTGCCTGCCGAATGTTCGATCAGGTAATTGTGTCCGGGGCCCTCCGTCTTTGCTGCCGCGACAAGATCGCGCACGGCTTCTAGCTGGTGATAGCGCGGGAAGATCAGGGTCTCTTTTTTGACCTTACGCCCGGCCTCATCCCGCTTTTCCTCGGTTTGCAAATGCACAAACCGCGCGAGCAAATCGAGCAGGCTGTCCCGCTGCAATGCCTGTTCCCACAGATAGGCAGTGCGATAGCTCCGGCCCTTCGGGTCGGGCGGATTGCCCGCGCCGCCATTGTCTCCGCGATTGAATGGCAGGAAATGGGTGGCGGCCCCAGCAAGGCGCGTAGTCATGAACACGGCATCGGTATCAACCGCGAAATGCGCCAGAATGCGCCGCTTGAATTCAAAGATTGGTTCTCGCGGATCACGATCATTGCGATATTGGCGAATGGCGTCCTCGACTGTCGAGCGCGTCATCGCGTTCTTGAGTTCGATCGACACCACCGGAATGCCGTTGACGCTGAGAACCAGATCCAGCTCGTTGTCATTCCTGACCGAATAGCGAAGCTGGCGCGTGACGCTGACAATGTTGGCCGCGTACCGCGCTTCCAGCTCGGCATTCAGATCATGCGCGGCCTTGAAGGTCGCAACGCGCAAAGTCTTGCCATAGCATTTGAAGCCGTGCCGCAGCGTGGCGAGCGAGCCATTGGCATCAATCCACTTGACCAGATCAGCCAGCACTTGTGCGCCGGTCTTGTCGCCGTGGAGCGCCTCCAGCGCCTTCCATTCCTTCGGCTGGGTGGCGCGGATAAAATCGAGCACAGCGTCAGGGAAGATGGCGGATGCACGGTCGAACTTGTCCGATGCAATCGAGGCATAGCCGTTTGCCAGCAACACGCCCTCGACGACAATCTCGAACGCTTCTTCCGTATGGCGGGCGGGGTTCATGGCTATATCTGGCCTCCGGGTCTTGGCAGCAGCTCTTCATTTGCGTCGAAGCAGGCATGTGAAGTTCCAGCAAATGCCTCGCGAAGACGCTTTCTTATGTCTGCGTCTCCGTGGAACACAGTCCAGAAAATCGAGTACATTCCACGGCCCTTCGCAACTTCGATGACCAAGCTACGGACCTGTTCGGTGTCGTTTTCCGCAACTAGCCTTTGGCACCATTCAGCCTTCTGCCAAGCCTCAAGTCGCCTTTGCCATCTTACATCGGCAGACGTTGGCTCACGACCGGGGTTGCCCGGATACTTGTCCAATCCGACAAGCGTAATAGTTGCTAGAGCCTTGGCCTTGAGGGGCGGTGCAAGTCCATCCTGATGGTCGACCAATCCACCTTCAGAGTATGAAAATACCGACATAGTATTTTCTGAATCTGGCCAGAGATAGTCAGTCAATACAACCAGCGTATCGCCTTTCGACGAATTGCAGTTGGTGCACCCAAGCAGAAAATTGGACCACTCGTTTCTTAAGGCCGGGACAGGACTTTTCGGCTGCACATGTTCTACGGCCAGGTGAGTTTCGATTTGTCTTTCACAATAGTTGCAATAGTCACCCAACCGCTGCACGAGGAATGGATAAGCGTCCCGATAATTTGTGAAGACTTGTGGCGCGTCCCCGCGCTCAACCGGTCGCATCGCTATCCCCGCGAACCTTTGTTTCTCTTTCCAACTTTAGAAGTGCCTGAAAGGCTGGATCATCACTGAAGGGCATTGAAAGTTCATTCAGCCGATCCTCTGTCTCAGCGAGGAGCTTCTGGTTCTGTGAAGGTTGGCGCACCAGTGTGAAATACTCTTCAGCTGCTTTCATCATGTCCTGATACCGCTTGCTCTTCTGCGGCAGATCAACCCCCATGACGTTTTCGGAAATGTCCTCAATGCTCTTGTCAGAGTATTCAGCGAAGTCTTCCGGGTCGAGATTGACCAGTTCACCCGGCTCCAACGACTGAATGATGAAGGGCGAATGGGTCGTCGTAATGAACTGAACATTGGGGAACGTCGCGAGCAGCTTGTCGCGCACCTCTCGTTGCCACTTGGGGTGCAGGTGCAATTCAAGTTCGTCGATCAACACGACCCCCGCGCCATGAAGCGGGTTGGACAGTTCCGGATTCGCTAACGCAAGGCGGCGGCCTAGATCGCAGATCAACGCAAGAAACGAACGTTCGCCGTCAGACAGTTGGGAAAGGTCAAAGCTCTGACCATCCTTGTCCACCAGCAGTCTCAGCGGCTTGTCCTGAACGCGAAGGTTGCGAAAGCCACCTAGGAATGTCGTCAAGGCATCGGATATCGCACCGACTGCACGGTCTCCAAGGTAGTTCGGATTGCGGCGCGTTTCTTCTTCCTGAAGCACAATGGCATTGCGATAACGGGCCATAAAGTCGCGGAAATTAACCGTTCTGTTGAACAGCGCCCCTGCATAGGCCGCTGATTGGTCCCGTGGTAACGCCGTGGGCAACTTCTTCGGAAGCCGGTAACCGGCTCGATCTGTGGTGAAATAGACAACCAGTGGCGCTGCATCATCGGGTCGGGTCGGGTCGCCGTAGATGTTTCGGGCGGCAGTTTTCAGGGCGGGAGCAAGCTTTGTGACCTTTGGCCCCTTCGCGCCCTCATCCAAGGTCACACCAAATCTGATAGGAATGTTGCCGCAGCTGATATTCATGACCAGCGACAATGGACCATGCCCGTCGTGCAAATCGTGTGGGCCGAGGGTCCGGTAGCCGCTACGGGCCGGTGAGATGTGCGGCAGGATGCGCGATGCCAGCAGCGCCAAACCATCCAGCAGCGAAGTCTTACCGCGCCCGTTGACTCCGGCAATGGCGGTGAAATTGGCTGAGAACGGAAAGGTTCGCGCTTCGCCGAAGGCCCGATAATTCTGGATCGTTAGGTCACGTATTCGCATGGCTACGCGGCCTCCGGGATGGCAATCTGGCCGGTGACGGCGGCGGCGATCAGGGCGCTGCGGCGTTCTTTCAGCAAGGTGATTGAGCGTTCGGTGGCGGTTGCCAGCTTGTCGATTTTCACGCGCTCTTCGGCGATGCGGGCGACGATCTGTTCTTGCTCGTCAAGCGGCGGCACCGGCAAGAAAGTTTCGAAAAAGCCTTCTGGATAGAGACGCAGGCGTGATG
>JAKFWB010000519.1 GCA_021732945.1 Porphyrobacter sp. | reverse complement strand
GATGGCGGCGAACCACCGCACCTCAGTTGGCGCGACCCGCGATTACGCCCATGGGTGTTTGCGGGCTTTTTTGGTGGCCATGCGCAGGCAATGGTGCTGGGAATCACCGGCTTTCTGGTGCTTGACCGTCTCGGCCTGCGGGGCACGCCGACCGAAGGCGCGGGGCCGGTCGGGCTGGTGCTGATGAGCGGCGCGATTGCCACGCTGCTGGCACAATGGGGGTTGATCCCGCGGTTCAACCTCGGGCCGCGCGCGGCGACCTTATGGGGCATCGCCGCTGCTGCTGTGGGCACGCTGGTTCTGGGCGTTGCCGGGGATCTCCACCTGATCGCGCTGGGCTATGCCATCGCTTCGCTTGGCTTTGGATTGTTTCGTCCGGGCACGACTGCGGGCACATCGCTGGCGGTGACGCGGGCGGAACAGGGGCAGGCGAGCGGGATCGTCGCTTCACTGGCAGGGGCGAGCTATATCTATGCGCCCGCGCTGGGCGTGTGGCTCTATGGCCATTCGGACTGGCTGGGGTTTGGCCTGATCGTGGCGCTGTGCGCAGCGGTGCTGGTGCATGGTTGGACCGCCTTGCAGGCTGACACTGACCTCACGCGGGAACGCGGCTGAGCCTCTACAAGATCTCCAGCACCACGTCTTGCGGTCGGCATAGCCGCACGCCCTTGTCGGTCTCAACCAGCGGGCGTTCGATCAGGATTGGATCGGCAATCATCGCGGCGAGCACGGTCGCAGCATCGGCCTCTGGCAATCCGCGTTCCGCAGCGTCGGTTCCGCGCAGGCGCAAGCCTTGCTGCGGGGTGATACCAGCTTCGGAATAGAGCTGCGCGAGCTTTTCTGCCGTGGGTGGCTGCTTTAGATACTCGACCACGGTCACCTCAACCCGGCTAAGATTTTCGAGGATGGCCAGCGTCTTGCGTGACGTGCCGCAGGCCGGGTTGTGCCAGATCGTCGCTTTCATCGGGGTGGCCCTCATCAGGATGTTCCGGCGCGCCCGTTAACAGAAGCGCGGCGCGAAAGCCACATATCGATGATTTTCACCTCACGACAATATCCGGACTTGCGGTTGCGAGTAAGTTGCAATAGCTGACTTGCACAGACACGAAAGGCCCATGATGATTCTGATTTTTGCCCGCACGGCTCTCCTGCTCGGCTGCGCGGCCATCGCCTTCCCGGCGCTGGCTGAAACTGCTCCGGCTGCCGATGATGCGGGCGAGCGCGGGCCCAACATCATTGTGACGGGCGACGTGCTCTATTCAAACCAGATCAACGCACTCAAAACCCCCACCCCGATCATCGACGTGCCGCAATCGCTCAGCATCACCACCGCGGAGCAGATCGTGCGGCAGGGCTTTGATAGCGTTGGCGACATCGTCAACTACACCCCCGGAGTCACCAATTCGCAGGGCGAAGGCCACCGCGACGCTGTGGTGTTCCGGGGCGTGCGCTCCACCGCCGACTTCTTCGTCGACGGGGTGCGCGATGACGTGGAATATTACCGCGGGCTCTACAACCTCGAACAGGTGGAAATCCTGCGCGGCCCCAACGCGCTGCTGTTTGGGCGCGGCGGCACCGGCGGGATTCTCAACCGGGTGACCAAGAAGGGCGTGGTGGGCGAAACTTTCGTCGGATACCGGGCCTCGGTTGATACCTTTGGCGCTTATGACGTCTGGGCTGACCTGAACCTTGCCACCAGCGAGAACTCGGCGCTGCGCATCAACGCGGCCTATGAAAGCCTCAACAACCACCGCGATTTCTTCGATGGTGAGCAAATCAGTGTGAACCCGACCTTCCGCGCGGAATTGGGCGACCGCACCACCATCGACCTGTCCTACGAATATCTCAACCACGAACGCTTCATCGATCGCGGCGTCCCCAGCGATGACAGTGGCGATCCGGTCAGCGCGCTGCGGCGGGTGACCTTTGGCGACCCCGACAACAACTTCGCCACGCTCGAAGCGCATGTGCTGCGCGGCACCATCCAGCACACCTTCTCGGACAGTGTGAAAGGCAATTTCACCGCGTCCTACGGCGATTATGACAAGGTCTATTCGAACTTCTTCCCGGTCGGCTACACCCTGGCCACCAACGTGGTGCAAATCGATGGCTACATCGACACCAACCAGCGGCAGAACCTGATCCTGTCGGGCAACCTGATCGGCGAGTTTGAAACCGGCGGGATCGGCCACACGCTGATCGTGGGCGGCGAATTCATCGACTCCAGCAACAACAATGACCGCTTCAATGCGGTGTTTGACTCGGTGGTGGTGGAGAACGCCAATCGCCCTGTCGGCCAGCCAGCGCGCCGCACAGACGTGGAGTTCTTCTCCGCCGTCCGTCCGCTGGCCTTGCGAGGTGGGGTTGCCACACTGGCGAATGGCATGACGACTACGGTCGCCTTCACCGGATTGAACGACGATACCGAGGCTGATCTCAACGTTTTCTCGGCCTATATTCAGGACGAGGTGAAGCTCGCCGACTGGCTTCGGCTGGTGATTGGCGCGCGGTTTGATTCGTTCGAGATCACCGTGCTCGACAACCGCAACGGTATTGTCCGCACCCGCAAGGACGACAAGGTCAGCCCGCGAGTCGGCGTGATCGTCAAGCCGATGGAGAACCTGTCGATCTACGGCAGCTATTCCGAGAGCTTCCTGCCGCGTTCCGGCGATCAGTTTACCGATATCAATCCCCCCAACGATGCGCTTGACCCAAACACCTTCTCCAATCTGGAAGCAGGGGTGAAGTGGGACATTCGCCCCGGCCTCGCGCTGACGGGTGCGGTGTTCCAGATCGAGCAGAGCTCGCCGCAGACCTCGGACACCAACCCCGATACACTCGACGTGATCGATTCGCGGATCCGCGGTTTTGAGGCACAATTGCAGGGTCAGGTGACTGACGGCTGGTTTGTCACGACCGGCTATTCCTATCTTGATGGCGAGCAGGTGGATCGCGCTGGCCCCACCGGGCTGCGGGTTCGCGAATTGCCCGAGCACAAGTTTTCGATCTGGAACAATGTTCAGGCAACCGAACAGCTGGGCTTCGGGCTCGGCCTGACGGCGCAGGACGAAAGCTTTGCCGATAATGGCAACACGACCCAACCCGCCAACCAGCGCGCCACGCTGCCTGCCTATGCGCGGGTCGACATGGCGGTATTCTATGACGTGAGCGATAACCTCCGTTTGCAGGTCAATGTCGAAAACCTGTTCGACGAACTCTATTTCCCGACCGCGCACTCTGCCGATGAATTCACTGTCGCCCCTCCGCTCAATGCGCGCTTTACCATCTCCGGGCGGTTCTGAGACTTACTCGGGCGATGACACCCGCAACGCCGGAACGGCCTTGGCGGCGTCCTCGGCACTGATGCCGGGGGCGGGGGCAGCGCTGATGCGTTCCTGCCGCAGCGCCACACGGCCGGCCTGCTCGACCGCGCGGATCAGCCGCGGATAGACCCCGCAGCGGCAGATATTGGGGATCGCCCCCACAATATCCTCGCGCGTCGGCGCGGGATTGAGCAGCAGCAGCGCGGCGGCAGAGATCACGATTCCCGGCGTGCAGAATCCGCATTGGATCGCTTGCTGCGCCACCATTGCCTGCTGCACCGGATGGGCACGGTCGGCCGAAAGCCCTTCGATCGTGACGATAATCCGCCCCTCAGCCTCAGCCAAGGTGATCGCGCAAGACCGCAGCGCCACCCCGTCAACCAGCACCATGCAGGCCCCGCCGCAGTCCGTGCCGCCGCCGCACGCCTTGGTGCCGGTGAGGTTCATCGCCTCCCGCAAGGCGTAAAGCAGCGGCATGCGGGGATCGAGATCGAACTCGACCGGCCGGTCGTTGACGGTCATCCGCGACATCAGCTTACCCCGCCACGTTCAGTTTCGCGCCTGTTGGAGACACAGGTTACACTGTCCAGGAACAGAAAACCTGCCCCGGAGCAGGCGCGGACACAGGCGCGACCACAGGCTCGGATGAGGAAAGGATCACTGTTCATTCCGGTATGCCTGACAGCTTTGTCGCCGGTAGGAAACAGGCCGCGCGGCGCGCTTACTGCCGCCAGCTGTCGTCGATCTTGTCGACCCGGCGCTTCCACGCCTCGAAATCGAACATCCCCGCACCGCCCTGCCCGCTCATCACGGACAGATCACGCTGGTGCACGTCCACCACCGCCTGCGGAACAAGGTTCGGGTTGCCCATGCTGAGCGTCGCCACCTGAATTTCGCAAGCGCGCTGCAAGGCCCACATTTTGACGAACATCCCTTGGATCGTGCGGTCCATCACCACCGGGCCGTGGTTGCGCAGCATCAGAATGGTGTGATTGCCAAGGTTCTGCACCAGCCGCTCGCCTTCCTCGGCCCGCACGGTGACGCCCTCGAAATCGTGATAGCCGATCTGGCCCTGAAAATTGCAGGCGTAGAAATTGGTCGGCAGCAGCCCGTCCTTGTGGCTCGCCACCGCCATGGTCGCAGTGGTGTGGACATGGCAGATCGCATCCGCGCGCACGCCCAGATGCTTATGGAAATAGGCGTGCTGGGTGAAGCCCGCCTTGTTCACCATATAGGGCGATCCGCCGACATTATTGCCCTCGACATCGATCTTGACGAGGTTGCTGGCGGTGACTTCGCTATACAGCAGGCCGAAGGGATTGATCAGGAAGGTATCCTGCTCCCCCGGCACCTTCAGCGAGATGTGGTTGTAGATCGATTCCGACCAGCCGAGGTGATCGAAGATGCGGTAGCATGCTGCGAGATCCAGCCGTGCCTGCCACTCTTCCTTGCTGCACTCGATCCCCGGTTTGAGCTGCGTCGCCATCGGCCAATCCTCTTACGTTTTTGCTTGCCCGCAGCTATCGCACGCACAGGGAATGCTTTGCAAGCCGTGCGCGAGGCCGCTACGCCTGAGATCACATGACCGCGCCCGCCCCAACCGCTGCCAAACTCGTCAGCGGCTCCATTCCCCGGCACCTTGTCCAGCAGACCCTGCCAGCGATCATCGGGGTGGCGGCGATCATGTCGATCGGGATCGTCGACGCCTATTTCATCGGCCAATTGGGCAGCGAGCCTCTGGCGGCGATCAGCTTCATCTTTCCCGTCTCGGTCGCGAGCACATCGCTGGGTGTCGGTGTGATGGTGGGTATCAATTCGGTGGTCGCCCGCGCGCTGGGCGAAGGCGACTCCGAGAAGGCGGCGCGCAGGGCCAACTTCGGCATCGTTTTCGCTGTGCTGTGCGGTGCGGCGATGGGCCTTGCGCTGTGGCTGGCGATCGATGTGATCTTCACCGCGATGAATGCGCCTGCGCATCTGATGCCGCTGATCCGCGCCTATATGACCCCCTATGCGATGGGCTTTCCGCTGAGCCTGACGATCATGGGCTTCAACGGCGTGCTGCGCGGTCAGGGGGAGGCGAAGCGGACCAGCACGGTCAGCATCGCCTATGCCGCAGCCAACTGGGTGCTGAACCCGATCTTGATCACCGGCGCATTTGGGTTCGAGGGCTTCGGCATTGCCGGGTCTGCCTATGCCACGGCCATCGGCTGGGCGATTGGCGTGCTGACCGCGATCATGCTGCTGCGCGGCACGTCCCTGCCGCTCAACCTTGGCCTGCTGCGCCATTGCAGCCTGATTGACCCAGCCAAGGCGATCATCCGCGTTGGCCTGCCTGCGGCCTTCTCGAACGCAATTAATCCGCTCGGCCTGTCGATCCTGACCGCGCTGGTCGCGCTGGAGGGAGAGGCTGCGGTTGCTGGCTTCGGCGCGGCTGGACGATTGCAAAGCTTCGTGATCGTGCCGCTGCTCGCCCTGTCGGGGGCGATTGGCGGGATTGTCGGGCAGAACTGGGGGGCGCGGGAATATGGCCGGGCGCGCGAAGCGGCGCTCTATGCGGCGGGCTTCTGCGTCGCCTGGGGGCTGATCGTCGCCATCGCCATGATGGCCGCTGGCGAAAGCTTCGCGCGGGTGTTCACCGATGACCCGCAAGTGATCGCGGAATTTGCGCGCTACCTCGAAATCGCAGCCTGGGGCTATGCCGGGTTCGGGCTGCTGATTGTCGGCAACGGGATCATGAACGCCGTCGACAAGGCCGGTTATGCGCTGGGCCAATCGGTTGTGCGGGTGTTTCTGGTGATGCTGCCCGTGGCGCTGGTGCTGCGGGCTGACATGGGATCGGCGGCGATCTATACGGCGGAGCTTGCCGCCAATCTGTTTGGTGCGGTTTCGGCGGTGGTGCTGGTGCGGTATGTCTTGACCCAGCGCCGCCCTGATCATGGGATCGGCATTCCGCTGCGCTAGGCCAATTTTAACCAAAGCCGCTGCATAGCCCTGCCCACTAGGGAAAAGGGCGCGCACCCCATGGACGATCTGCTGGCGGATTTCATCGCCGAGACGCGGGAAATGCTGGAGGCTTCGAGCGGCGAAATCGTCGCGTGGGAGGCTGACCCGGCTGACCGCAAGCGGCTGGATGCCATCTTCCGCTTTGTCCACACCGTCAAAGGCAATTGCGGCTTCTTCGATTTCCCGCGCCTCGCCAGCCTGTCGCACGCGGCCGAAGATGCGCTGGGCGATTGCCGGGCCGGGCGGCGCGAGGCGGATCAGCATTTGGTCACCGCAGTCCTCGCCATCATCGACCGGATCGCCCTGATGATTGACGCGATTGAGGCTGGCGAAACGCTGACCGATGACGCCGGGGATCAGGCTCTGATCGACGCGATCAATGCGTCCCCTGAAGCGTCCATCGACACGGGGCCAGGCGGGGCCAAGGCTGGGGCTGACCCGGAAC
>JAKFWB010000236.1 GCA_021732945.1 Porphyrobacter sp. | reverse complement strand
GGGCATGGGCGCGGCTGCGGGTTGAACGGCGCGCGCCGCCCGCGTTCGTGATCAGCGGGCCGGAACTGCTGCGCGGGCTGGCTGAACAGTTGCGATTGGACGTGCCGATCGTGCCGATTGCCGATCCGGCTGAGGCGATGTTCGCCCATGCCGCCGGATTGCCGGTTCTTGCCGGGCTTGATGGCCGGTTATCGCCCGGTATTGCATCGGTTGAAGGCGCCCACTTGGCGCTTGCGTCGCTGCAATGGGGCACAAAATTCGCGCTCTCCGAGGTGGCTGTAGGGCTGGTGACCGCGCCGGTGGCCAAGGGCGCCTTGGCCGCCATCGGCTGGGATTACCCCGGCCAGACCGAATTCCTCGCTGATGCCTGCGGGCGGCCTTACCGCGATGCAGTGATGATGCTGGCAGGGCCGGGTTTGCGCACCGTGCCGCTGACGGTGCATGTGGCCCTGGCCGAGGTTCCGGGGTTGCTTTCGATCGAGCTGATCATCCACAAGGCGCGCATTGTCGCGGCCGGATTGCAGCGCGATTTCGGTGTGTTAGCTCCGCGTCTTGCGATATCCGCGCTCAATCCGCATGGCGGCGAAGGCGGGCAATTTGGCGATGAGGAAGCTCGCATCATTGCGCCTGCCATCGCCGCCTTGCAGGCTGAAGGGATCGACGCCTTCGGCCCCGTCCCCGGCGACGCGCTGTTCACACCGCGCGCACGGACGGGCTATGACGCGGCCTTGTGCATGTATCACGATCAGGCGCTTATCCCCTTGAAAGCCTTGGAGGTTGATGAAGGCGTGAACGTCACGCTCGGCCTGCCGATCATCCGCACTTCGCCCGATCACGGCACGGCTTTCGATATTGCGGGCAAGGGTGTGGCCGATCCCGGTGCGATGGCGGCGGCGATCATGATGGCGGCGGAGATGGCAGCGGCGCGTGGTTGACCTCCTTCCGATCCGCGAAGTTATTCAAAGACATAACCTCGCCGCTTCCAAAGCACTGGGGCAGAATTTCCTGCTCGATGAACAGCTTCTCGCCCGCATCGCTGCGCTTCCGGGTGACCTGTCAGGTGCGCAAGTGCTCGAAGTCGGCCCCGGCCCCGGTGGCTTGACCCGCGCCTTGCTTCGGGCCGGAGCGCGCGTCACCGCCATCGAAATGGACCGCCGCTGCCTGCCCGCACTGGCGGAATTGGGGGAGAGTTTCCCCGGACAACTCACTGTAATCGAAGGCGATGCCCTCAAACTCGATCACAACGCCCTGATGGCCAAGGACGGCGAGCGCGCACCATTCCACGTGCTGTCGAACCTGCCCTATAATGTCGGCACCGCGCTGTTCGTACGCTGGCTCAGCGGTGAGAGCTGGCCGCCCCTGTGGCAATCGCTCACTCTGATGTTCCAGCGCGAAGTCGCTGAAAGGATTGTCGCTTCTGCCGGAGACGACGCTTACGGCCGCCTCGCCGTATTGGCCCAATGGCGCAGCGAGGCGCGGCTGGCGATGAAAGTCCACCGCAGCGCCTTCACCCCGCCGCCCAAGGTGATGAGCGCAATTGTTCATGTCACGCCCGCCGCGATGCCAGAGGGCGTCTCGGCCCGGATGCTCGAACGCCTCACCGAAGCCGCCTTCGGCCAGCGCCGCAAGATGCTGCGCCAGAGCCTGAAAGGCGTGCCGGGGGCATTGGAGGCGCTGGCGGCGCTCGGGATTGATGAAACCCGGCGCGCAGAAACAGTGAGCGTGCCGGAGTTTGTGGCGGTGGCGCGGGCGCTGGGTTAAGCTGCGCAGCTGTGAGATTGAGTTCTAGCAATTCTTTAGGCGCAGGCCCCTAGAGCGACCACATGGGCGCACTGGGATCGCGCTATCACTCCTCAATAGAGCATACTCAATTGCGAGATCAGGTATCTCTCCTCCCTGGTCGTCCAGCCCTCCTCGAGCACAAGGATCAGCGTTTGGCGTAGCGAACGGTTGAGCCGAAGCGTTTGCAGCACGTTGCCCCTTCGTGCAAACACCCGCCGCAGGTACAACACCGCAACGTCGTCCGCATCGCTGGTATAACTCTCGCGTAGCGCCAGGAAAACCTTGTTCACCCAATCCGCATCAATGCCGATCTCGCGATACAAGGCGCGCGCCATGCCGACTTCGTCGGTGCTCCAGAAATTCGTAAAGCGCGCAATAAATGAGGCCACATGGCGATCTGACGGACCGACGGCCGCCACATAAACTTGATCTGCCAGCAATGCACCGGCCACGCCGCCAACAAAGGCCCCAACCGCGACGCCAATCGGCCCAAACCAGACACCGGCCAACGCCCCGGCGGCGATCCCGCCCGCAACGCCGCCCGCAATATTCGAGACCTCGCGCCCGGTTTGCCAGGCTTTATCTTGAGCATTGGCGATATTGTACACCGCAATGCCTATACCCAGGATGAAGAGCGCCCTGCCCGCAGCCCCGGCACGCGCGGCAAATTGGGTCGCCGACGGCCTCGCGCGCCCGGCGGATTCGACCACTTCGAGGTAAACCTGCGTTTGCTGGACATTGTTGAGTTGCGCGAAGCTCTTTTTGTGGATTCGCTTCGACAGCTTCTCAAGAATATCATTGAGATCAAGACCTTTAGCCTTGAGGTTTTCGGCAAGCGCCCGCCCAATTGCCGCAGAGCGGGCGCGCTGAACCTCCAGCAGCTTGTTGCGCATCCCATGGGCCGCTTCGGCCACGGCCTTGGCTGACATTTCACCATTGCGATATGCGCTGCGCAGCGAAGCGCTTATCTCCTGAGCGTGGCGAATATATCGTGAGCGAACCTCTGCAATATTGATCGCTTGATAAGCAAAATTGATCGCAGTCGCCTCGAAGGCGCGGATCGCTTGTTCGGTGCTGGGGTCAAGCGCCCTCTCAGTCATGCCGCAACCTCGTGATCGAGAAATAGATAGGCGCGCGCCAGCAGTCCACCCCGACGTCGCACACCACGCGGCAGGCATGGCAGAGAGCGTCGACCGCCAGGTTCAAGCGTTAGTTTCCAGATGGCATCGCTTTCAAACCGAAAGCTCAGGCTATTCGAGCGCGACTCCACCACCCGAAAGATGCCACTGGCATAGGGCGCGCCGATCACGACGTGATCAAGAACATCATCGTCGCGCACCAGCACCAGATGCAATTGCTCCTCATAAGGATTGTCCTCATCCAGTACGAGTAGGGTATCCAATCTGGAAACGGCAAATTGGTCGCAAAGAGACGCCGCATCAAGAATGACCCGCCCTCCTCCAGGTCGTGATTCCAAGACGATCCGGGGTTCCGGTTCGCGTTGACTTTCAACGCATTGGAAACGAGCGGTTTTTAGCATGGCGGAAGGCTAAGCCCGCGATCGGACGAAGTCAAACGCAAGAGGAGGCTAAGGTTTGGCGTGATCCTACCCCGCCTTCTTGCGCAACCTCCAAGCGTGAAGCAGCGGTTCGGTGTAACCGCTGGGCTGCTCCACCCCCTTGAAGATCAGGTCCTTTGCCGCGCGATACGCCGCGCCATCTTCGTTGCCGGTCAGCGGCACGTAGAGCGGGTCGCCCGCGTTCTGCGCGTCGACCTTGGCGGCCATGCGGGTGAGCGAGTCCATCACCTGCGCCTCGGTGATCACCCCGTGCAGCAGCCAGTTGGCGATGTGCTGCGAGGAGATGCGCAAAGTCGCGCGGTCTTCCATCAGGCCGACATCATTGATGTCGGGCACCTTGGAGCAGCCCACCCCGGCATCCACCCAGCGCACCACATAGCCGAGCAAGCCCTGGCAATTGTTGTCGAGTTCGGCGCGGATTTCCTCCTCCGACCAGTTCGCGCCCTCCGCGAGCGGAATCGCCAAAAGGTCGTCGAGCCCGGCGGGTGCGGGAAGGTGCTTCTGCAAGTCGAAGACATCAATCTGATGGTAATGCAGCGCGTGCAGCGTGGCGGCGGTGGGGGACGGGACCCATGCGGTATTCGCCCCCGCTTTGAGGTGGCCGATCTTCTCCACCATCATCTGCCCCATCAGATCGGGCGCAGCCCACATGCCCTTGCCGATCTGCGCCTTGCCCGAAAGACCGTGCCTGAGGCCGATGGCGACGTTGCGCGCCTCGTAGGCCTTGAGCCAGTCCGAACCCTTCATCGCGCCTTTGCGCAGCATGGGCCCTTGGCGCATTGACGTGTGGATTTCATCCCCGGTGCGATCGAGGAAGCCGGTGTTGATGAAGACGATGCGGCCCTTCACCGCGTGGATGCAGGCGGCAAGGTTCACGCTGGTGCGGCGCTCTTCGTCCATCACGCCGACCTTGATGGTGTGGCGGGGGAGCCCAAGCAAATCCTCAACTGCATCGAACAGGTCGTTGGTGAAGGCGCATTCTTCCGGCCCGTGCATCTTGGGCTTCACGATGTAGATCGAGCCGCAAGCCGAGTTGCCGAACTTGCCGTGGCCTTCCACATCAAGCGTGCTGATCGCCGAGGTGAAGACCGCGTCCATGATGCCTTCGGGGATTTCGCTGCCATCGGGCAGGCGGATCGCGGGGTTGGTCATCAGGTGGCCGACATTGCGCACGAACATCAGGCTGCGGCCTGAGAGCGTGTGCGTGGTGCCATCGGGCGCAGTGTAGGTCTTGTCGCCCGCCAGCGTGCGGGTGAGGGTCTTGCCGCCCTTTGCGAAGCTCTCCGACAGATCGCTGCGGATGATGCCGAGCCAGTTGGTGTAGGCGAGCAGCTTGTCCTCGGCATCGACCGCCGCGACCGAGTCCTCGCAATCGGCGATGGTGGTGAGCGCGGATTCGACGATGATGTCGGCGATGCCTGCTTTATCGGTCGCCCCGACCGGGGTGCTGGCATCGAAGATCACTTCGATATGCAAGCCGTTGTTCTTGAGCAGCAGGCCCTTCTCGGTCTCGCCGATATACTGCGAAGGATCGGCCAGCGCGACGGCTTCACGCGCAGTCAGATCGGACCAACTGCCGCCCGACAACGGAAAGGCAGAATCGAGAAACTGCCGCCCGCGCGCGATCACCGCCGCGCCGCGCGCCTCGTCATAGCCGCCGGGCCTAGCAGGTGGCGCATCGAGCACATCGGTGCCATAGAACGCATCGTACAGGCTCCCCCAGCGCGCGTTCGCCGCGTTGAGCAGGAAGCGGGCGTTGAGGATCGGAACCACCAGTTGCGGCCCTGCCATCGTCGCAATCTCGGGATCGACGTTCTGCGTGCCGATGCTGAACTCATCCGGTTCGGGGACGAGGTAGCCGATCTCAGTCAGGAAGGCCTTGTAGGCCTTCGCATCATGCGGCTTGCCCGCGCGCGCGACATGCCATGCGTCGATCTGCGCCTGCAAATCCTCACGCTTGGCCAGCAGTGCGCGATTGCGCGGTGCGAACTCAGCCAAAAGCGCTGCGAAGCCCTGCCAGAACGCGCCCACATCGCGGCCCAGCGGCGTCAGCACGTCGCGTTCGAGGAAGGTCGCCAGACGAGCATCGATGGCGAGGCCGGCGCGGGTGGTCATGTCAGTCATTCGTGTCCTCGTGGGTTGTTCGGGCCCGGGGAGGAGAGGACGGTTGGCCCTATGGCGCAGGGGACGGGCGATTGCAACGGGTTGGACTGGCGCGAATGCCCCGCTAGAGGAGAGCCATGAGAGAGGACGGGACCCTGAGCGCGATCGACGGCGCAACCATGCTGGCGCAGGTCGAGGCGTGGAGCGCGATCAACACCGGCACCGCGAATCTCGCCGGGTTGACCGAGCAGGCCGCTGCGCTGGCGCGGGCCTTCAGCGCGCTCCCCGGTGCCGTGGCGCTGGTCGATCCCGCCCCGGTTACGGCAATTGCGGCGGATGGCTCGGCCTTTGACAAGCCGCACGGCCAGCATCTGGTCGTGCGCGTCCGCCCGCAAGCTAATCGCCGTATTCTGCTGACCGGGCACATGGACACGGTATTCCCCGCCGATCACGCCTTCCAGCGCCAGACGTGGCTCGATGGCGAGACATTGAACGGCCCCGGCGTCGCCGACATGAAGGGCGGGATTGCGGTGATGCTCCACGCGTTGATAGCGTTCGAGGCGACTGCCAGTGCGTCCAGCCTCGGCTATGACGTGCTGATCAATTCCGACGAGGAAACCGGCTCGCTCGCCAGCGCAGGCCTGATCGCGGAACTGGCACAGGGAAAGCTCGCCGCGCTGACCTACGAGCCCGCCGCCTTGCCCGATGGCACGCTGGCGCATGAGCGCGGCGGCACCGGCAATTACTCGATCACCTTCACTGGCCGGAGCGCCCATGCCGGACGCAACCCGCACGAGGGGCGCAATGCCATTGTTGCCGCTGCCGACCTGATCCTGCGGCTGAAGGCGCTCGAAACAGCCGAGATCACCATCAATCCCGCCAAGCTGGAAGGCGGGGCCGCCAACAACGTGGTGCCCGATCACGCGGTGCTGCGCTTCAATGTCCGTCCCAAGACCGTTGAAGCGGGCGCAGCATTAGACCATGCGCTTACCCACCTGCTTGCCACCATCGCTGCCGAGCACGACGTCGCCACCCACCGCCACGGCGGCGTTACCCGCCCACCCAAAAAGGTCGACGCGGCCGCGCAGCGCCTGTTCGATCTGGTGCGCGAATGCGGCGCTGAACTTGGCCAAGACATCCGCTGGCAATCCACCGGCGGCGTATGCGATGGCAACAACATCGCCGCCTGCGGCGTCCCCGTGGTCGACACCATGGGCGTATGCGGCGGGGCGATTCATTCCCCCGACGAATATCTGATTGTCCCCAGCCTTGTTGAACGCGCCGCCCTGTCTGCCCGCGTGATCGAGCGTCTCGCAATGGGCGCATT
>JAKFWB010000346.1 GCA_021732945.1 Porphyrobacter sp. | reverse complement strand
CGAGGAAATCGCCGCCCAGCGACTTGTTGGCGCTGCCAAAGGCGACGAAGGCCGGATCGCCCGCATCCAGCGGGGTGATCTGCGCCCCGGTGATGAAGCTCTGCGGCGAATTGGGGCGGTTGACCATAATGATGCGGTTGCCCTTGGCCGCCATGCTATCAGCAAACTGCTTGGTGCCCTTGGGCGCTGCGGGGGCTTTCCAGTTGCCAAACGCGGCGTTCAGGGCGGTGACGATTTCGGCCAGTGGCTTGTCCGAAATCACGAAGACTTCGCCATTATCCGGACGGATCCAGCTATCCTTGAAGGCAAGCAGATCATCGCGGGTGATCGCGCTGACGCTCTCGACCGAAGCGACCCCGCCATAGGGGCTGGCCGCGCCGAACAGTTCGGGGGTGAGCGTGCGCTGGGCGATGCCCTGCGGCGACTTTATCGCCTGACGGATGCCGGTGACAGTCTGGCTGCGCACACGTTCAAGGTCGGCCGCATTGAAGGCCGGTTCGCGCATGATCTGGCGCATCAGATCAAGGCTTGGGGCAAGGTTGGCGGTCAGCGCGGAGAGGGTGAAGGTCGACCGGTCATCGCCGCCGCCCACCGAAACGCTTGCTCCCAGCCGCTCGCCCGCTTCGGCGATTTGCTGCGCGGTGAGGTTGGTGGTGCCTTCGTCGAACAACGCCATCGTCAGGCTTTCAAGCCCGCGCTTGTCGACCGGATCGGCCGCGCCCCCGGCATTGAAGGCCATCGCCACATAGGTCGCTGGCACCGCGGTGCGGCGGGCATAGGTGACCTTCATCCCATTCGCGAGGGTCGCGCGCTCGACATCGGGGAAATCGAGCTGGGCGATGGTGTCGATCGGCGGTGCTGGGCGTTCGAGTGAAACGCTGATCGTCTCGGCCGCGCGGTCGCGTTCGGAGGCGTTGTCACCCTCGGCCTTGACCGAGGCAGCCTCTTCGTAATAGGCATCGCGCGGGCCGGGTTCGAGCACCACGGTCATCGCCGGGCGGGTCATCCACTTGGCCAGCGCCGCCTTGACGTCAGCCGGAGTGAGCTTGGCGAGCGTTTCAAACTCGCGCGCGTAGAAATCGGGATCGCCCGCCAGCACTTCGCCTTCGGCCAGCGTCTGCGCCTTGCCGCTGAAACCGCCGACCTGCTCCAGCCCGCGGATCGTGCGGGCAAGGTTGCTGGTGACAGCACGGCGCACTTCATCTTCGGTCGGGCCCTCGGCGATCAGCTGGCCCACCACCGCGTCCATCCGCGCTTCGAGCGCGGCGAGATCGACCCCGTCCTTGGCAGCCGCTTCGACCTCAAGGATACCGATCCGGTGGAAGGCGGAATTGCCCGCCGACACGCTGACGGCAAGCTGTTCGTCGCGCACCAGCACCTTGTCGAGCCGGCTCGAAGCGAGGCCGCCGAGGATCGCAGCGCCGACGTCGAGCGCGATCCGATCCTTGCCGGTGATGCCTTCGGTCGCCCAATAGCGGGTGACGCTGGTGGCTGCGACCTGATCCTTGAAGGTCTTGCGCACCGGCTCGGCCAAGGTCGGCACATCGGCCTTGGCCGGGTCGTTCACCGGGCCGCGCGCAATCGGGCCGAAATACTTTTCGACCAGCGGCTTGGCTTCGGCCGCCGAGATATCACCCGCGATCACCAGCGTTGCGTTGTTGGGGCCGTAATTCTCAGTAAACCACGCCTTCACATCGGCCATCGAAGCGGAATCGAGGTCAGCCATCGATCCGATTGCTTCGTGCTGATAGGGGTGGCCATCGGGGAACAGGGTTTTCAATACCTCGTAGAACACCAACCCGCCCGGCTCGTTATCGCCTTGGCGCTTTTCATTCTGCACCACACCGCGCTGGTTATCGAGCTTGCCCTGCGTCACCGCGCCGAGCAGATATCCCATGCGGTCACTTTCCAGCCACAGCGCGCGTTCAAGCGCGGGGCGGGGCACGGTCTGGAAATAATTGGTGCGGTCAAACCAGGTGGTGCCGTTGTAATCGGTCGCGCCCATTTCCGCGAGATACTTGAAGAAGTCGTCGGGTGCGTTTTCCGAACCATTGAACATGAGGTGTTCGAAAAGGTGAGCAAAGCCGGTCTTGCCCTTGGGCTCGTCCTTCGATCCGACATTGTACCATACGGTGACACTGACCACGGGCGCCTTGCGATCCTCGTGCACCAGCACGGTGAGGCCATTGGGCAGCTCGAATTCCTGGTAGGGGATTGTCACCTGCTTCACCAGCGACGGCAGGTCGGCAGTCGCCTGCGGCGCGGCCGCAGCGTGGTGATCGGCCAGCGCCGGAGTGATCGGCGCGGCCAGCGCGAGGGCGAGCGCCGAAAGGCTGGCGGCAGCAAAACGATGGGTCATGCAGGAAGGCTCCGGTGGATGGATCTGAGACAAGAAGGCCGGTCAGTGTGTGCCGGTCAGCGAGTGGTGGTGACAACGCGACGGACACTGGCTTTCGCCAGCACATCTTCGCGCCAGAAATAGACGGGCTTCAGCCTGTGATCGACGAACAGCCTCATCTGGTCGGTGTAATGCTTCGCTTGAGGCCGGGTGGACGCCGCGCCGAACGGCTGGATCGAGCGCGAAAACACTCTTTGGCCGGGTGCCCATTCTATCCACATGATGAAACTGTCACCATGCTTGAGGCTGAGGCGGCCGTCGTCATCAACGTCCCACGTTGTTGAAGCGCGCAGCGTGTCTGAACCGCCATCCAGCGGCAGATCGAGCTTGCCCTGCCGCAGCCGCAACAGCTCGCCCATCGACGGGTCGAGCCGCCCGAAATGGGTAGTGAGGTGGTCGGCGGCGGCTTGGAGCTTTTCGGCGACATCAGGGAAGGGCTTGTTGTTGTAATCGGCCGCCATGAAGTCGCGGATGATCAGCAGCGCGATGGCATCGGCCCTGCCCTTGCCGTCGGCGTTGAAATCCCAGCTGACGAGCAGGTCGCGTGCTTCGGCGAACTTGCCGTCTGCCTTCAGCCCCTCCAGCGCATCGAATAACCGCGCGACATAGCCTTCGCGTTCGTAGCCAGTGTCATACTTGATCCGCTCCAAGGTGGCACGGTCGAGGATGCTCGCTTCGCTCAGCAGTTTGTAGGCGCGCCATGAGCGGTTGGTCTGTTTGAGTTCGATCCCCAGTTCCGGCGCATAGTCATAGGGCGACAAGTCGCTGCCTTCGCCTGCGGCAGTGAAAGGAGTATTGTTCGAATTGTAAAGCCAGCCCGACGCGGGGTTTATAAGCTTTGGCAAGTTTGCATAATGGAATGAGCCTTGCCAGATCAGGTCTGACCGGTCACCGGGAAGCACGCTGCGCCAGTCGGCATTCACGTTGCCAGGTCGGGCCGGGATCGCCGCATTGTAGATATAGGCGATGGTGCCAGCTTCATCAGCGTAGATGAAGTTGGTCGATGGGATCGCGAGGCGTGAAAGCTGCGCTTCCCATTCGCCAAAGGTCTTGGCCTTGTTGAGCCGGTAATAGGCATCGAGCTGCGCTAGCTCGCCAATCCCGCCGTAGCGGATGGCGAAGGCACCCTTGGCGTTCTTGATGACCGGGCCGTGCTCTGAACGGAGCACCTCCTTACGGATCGGCAGCACCACTGGCCCCAGCTTGACCGGCAGCGTTACCCATTTGCTTTCGAGATTGCGCCATTGGCCGTCGAGCTTGTAGCGCGTGCCGCTTGCGTCGAGTTCGAGCTGGTAAACATCGATCATGTCGGGCGTGTTGACCGTGTTGGTCCAGCCGAGATGCTCGTTATGGCCGAGGAAAGGGAAAGGCGATCCGGGGAAATTCGCGCCCGCAAAATGCCAGCCCTCGCCGCTTTCGACCACCAGTTCATACCACGCCACCCCGCCGCGCAGTGGCTGGTGCGAGTTCGATATCAGCGTCGTCGGTCCGCCCGATTTCTTGGGCGCAACGGCAAAGGCGTTGGAACCAAGGCTTTCCGCATCCTCGCCCAGCGGCAGCACGAGGGTTCGGGCCTGCTTGGGTTCCGCAGCTTCGGCAGGAGCTGAACCGGGCAGCGGCGGACGTGGGAAGCCGGGGATGTCTGGGCCATGTTCGCGCCGCAGGTCTTCGCCTGCCACCAGCGGACCGATCACGCCATCGAGCCCGAAGAAAAACGGCTGACGCAGCGCAAAGCCAGCGGCAACATCCACGCCGCTGACCGGGAACAGGTTGGCCAGCTTGCGCTCTTCCGGGTGCTCGGCGGCATATTGGTTGAGGCCCGCAGCATAGGCTTCAAACAGCGCGCGGGTGTCGGCAGGGAGCTTGGGATATTCGCGCTCCGCCGTGCCGCGTGCGTCGATCAGGTGGTAGGCATAATCGATCTTGGCCCCATCCTCCCCCGCAATCGCGCCATAGCGCCCGCGTGCCATGGCGACGACGTCTTGCAGGGTGAAGAAATCATCTTCGGCATGGGCGATGGCGACGCCGTAAGCCGTGTCAGCATCGGTTTTGCCGTAGATATGGGGGACGCCGTAATCGTCACGGATGATCTCCGCGGAATAGGTGCGCGCGCCCGATGGATTGGCTGCGCTGGCGAAGAACGGTTCCCAGGTGGCGAGCACAATGAACCCCAGCACTGCCACCGCCACGATGGCAATCGTGCCGCGCTTGACCCATTTCATCGCTGTCTCTCCCCGCCAATGCGTGATGGCTCAATCGCTTGCGGCAGGGCTTTGGTCAAGCGGAGTGCATACCCCCTTGCCGAACCGGTTGGGCCGACCCACCTAGTTCAGTAATACACCTGATGCTGACTATTTGTTCCGCCAGCCCTTGTGTTGCCAATATGCAACACTATGTGCAGGCGGCAACCTGTGGAGGGGTTTGAACAATGAATCTCGAAAAGTTCACCGACCGGGCCAAGGGCTTTCTACAATCCGCTCAAACGGTCGCGATCCGGATCAACCACCAGCGGATCACTCCGCTGCATATCCTGAAAGCCCTGCTTGAGGATAGCGAGGGCATGGCCGCCGGACTGATCCAGCGCGCGGGCGGCACTGCGCCGCTGGCGGTGGCGGCGGTGGATGCGGGCCTTGCCAAGATCCCCGCGGTCACCGGCAGCGGCGCGCAATCGACCCCCGGCCTTGATAATGACGCAGTGCGCGTGCTCGATCAGGCCGAACAGATCGCCGACAAGGCGGGCGACAGCTACGTCACGGTCGAACGGATGTTGGTTGCGCTTGCCCTGTCGCAAACGGCGGCCGGCGAGGCCTTGAAGGCGGCAGGCATCACGCCCCAATCGCTCAACACCGCGATCGAGCAACTGCGCGGCGGCAAGCGCGCCGATAGCGCCAGCGCCGAGAACACCTATGACGCGATGCAGAAATTCGCCCGCGACCTGACGCAGGCGGCGCGGGACGGGAAGCTGGATCCCGTCATCGGCCGCGACGAGGAAATCCGCCGCACGATCCAGATCCTTGCGCGCCGCACCAAGAACAACCCGGCGCTGATCGGCGAGCCCGGCACCGGCAAGACCGCGATTGCGGAAGGATTGGCCCTGCGGATTGCCAATGGTGACGTGCCCGACAGCCTTAAGGGCCGCACGCTGATGAGCCTCGACATGGGCGCGCTGATCGCGGGGGCGAAATATCGCGGCGAATTCGAGGAACGGCTGAAGTCGGTGCTCGACGAGGTGAAGAACGCCGATGGCCAGATCATCCTGTTCATCGATGAGATGCACACCCTGATCGGGGCAGGCGCGTCCGAAGGGTCGATGGATGCGTCGAACCTCCTGAAGCCAGCCCTGTCGCGCGGCGAGCTGCATTGCATCGGCGCGACCACGCTAGATGAGTATCAGAAATATGTCGAGAAAGACCCCGCGCTCCAGCGGCGGTTCCAACCGGTGTTCATCGCCGAGCCGACGGTGGAGGACACCATCTCGATCCTGCGCGGCATCAAGGAGAAGTACGAGCTGCACCACGGCGTGCGCATCACCGATGGCGCGATTGTGGCGGCGGCAAAGCTGTCGGACCGCTACATCCAGAACCGCTTCCTGCCCGACAAGGCCATCGACCTGATGGACGAGGCCGCCAGCCGCATCCGCATGGAGGTGGAAAGCAAGCCCGAAGAAATCGAGTCGCTCGACCGGCGGATCATCCAGCTGAAGATCGAGGAATCCGCGCTCGGCAAGGAAACCGATCAAGCGTCCAAAGACCGGCTGATCGCGTTGCGCGAGGAGCTCGCCAATCTCGAACAGCAATCAGCCGAGCTCACCACCCGCTGGCAGAACGAGCGCGACAAGATCGCGGCGGAAAGCCGGATCAAGGAAGCGCTCGACGCAGCGCGGCTTGAACTTGAGCAGGCGCAGCGCACCGGTGATTTGGCCAAGGCGGGCGAGCTGTCCTATGGGCGCATTCCCGAGCTTGAAAAGCAGCTCCGCGACGCGCAGGCGCTGTCGGGCAACGCGATGCTGCGCGAGGAAGTGACCGAGGAAGACATCGCCGGCGTCGTCAGCCGCTGGACCGGCATTCCGGTCGACAAGATGATGGCGGGCGAGCGCGAGAAGCTGCTCCAGATGGAGGCCATCATCGGCAAGCGGGTGATTGGGCAGAGCCAGGCGATTGAGGCGGTTTCCAAAGCCGTCCGCCGCGCGCGCGCTGGGCTGCAAGACCCCGGCCGCCCGCTCGGTTCCTTCCTGTTCCTCGGCCCCACGGGCGTCGGCAAAACCGAACTGACGAAGGCGCTCGCCGGGTTCCTGTTCGATGATGACTCTGCGATGGTGCGGATCGACATGAGCGAATTCATGGAGAAGCACGCTGTCGCTCGGCTGATCGGCGCGCCTCCGGGCTATGTCGGCTA
>JAKFWB010000093.1 GCA_021732945.1 Porphyrobacter sp. | reverse complement strand
GCCCATATTCGTCGGTCACCGCCGCCATCGCCACCTAGGCCGATTGCAGCACCCGCAATGCGTCCATGGCGTCAAGCTGATCGGGCACCACTTCGACCCGGCGCATCATCGCGCGGATCGAAACCGGCTGTCCTGCCACCAGTGCGGCGAGCACATCGCGCACCTTCACCACGCCCAGGATCGTGTCAGGCGAACCCTCCGCCACCGGCAGCAGCGAATGCGAGCTGTCCTCGATCGTTTCGCGGATTTTGGCAAGGTCAGCATCGGCATCGATCCAGTCGACTTCGGTGCGCGGGGTCATCATCTCGCGCACCGGACGTTCGGCGAGGCGCACCACGCCGGTCAGGATCTTGTGCTGTTCATCCTCGATCACACCCGACCGGGTCGCCTCGGCAAAGATCATCTGGAGCTCTTCCGCCGTGACGGAAGCCTCATCGGTGCGGCGGATACCGAACAGGCGGATAATCGCGGCCGAGCTGGAATCGAGCAGCCACACCAGCGGCGCACCGATGCGCGACAGAAACGCCATCGGCCGCGCCATGATCAATGCCAGCGGCACCGCGTTGCGCAGCGCCAGCTGCTTGGGCACCAATTCACCCACCACCACGCTGAGATAGGTGGTGAGCGCGATTACGACCGCAAACCCTGCCTCATCGGCGTATTTTAGCGGCAAGCCCATCGCCGCCAGCCGCTCTCCGGTCGGCCCGCCAAGGCTCGCGCCGGAATAGGCACCCGCGACAATCCCGATCAGTGTTATGCCGATCTGCACGGTCGACAGGAACTTGCCGGGATCCTCGGCGAGATGGATCGCCACCCGCGCGCTGGTCGAACCGGCTTCGGCCTTGGCTTCGAGTGTGTTGGTCTTGGCTGAGACAATCGCCAGCTCGGACATGGCAAACACGCCGTTGATCACGACGAGGCCGATAATGATGAACAGGTCGGTCCAGGGAAAAGGTGTCACGCGAACCCGCTAGCACAATCGCGCTGTGATGCCATCCACTCTGCTAACACCCCGTCACATCCCTGCATACAGCACGACATCCTGTTCATCTAAGGTGAAGGCGCTTGCCGCCATGGCCCCAACCACAAGTTCATCCGCCTTGTTGCCATGCAGACCGCGTGGCATAGGCGGCTATTGACGGTAGGGAGATATATTATGACGATTTCACGCATCTTGCTGGCAGGTACGGCTTCGCTGGCACTGCTCGGCACCAGCGCCTGCGTTACGGACCCCAACACAGGGGAAAAGAAGATTTCGCGCACCGCCATCGGCACCGGTCTGGGCGGCACGCTCGGCTATCTGCTCGGCGGCCTGATCGGCGGCGACACGGCCCGCATTATCGGTGCAGGCATCGGCGGTTCGGCCGGCGCAGTGCTCGGCAAGCAATATGATGACCAGATCAAGGAACTGAAGGAACAGACCGCCGGCAGCGGCGTCGATGTCGAGGAAATTGGCGATCAGGACGCGATCCTCGTGCGCCTGCCCGACGGCGTGACCTTTGCCACCGGGTCGGCAGCGATCAATCCGGGCTTCCTCGACACGCTCAACAATGTCGCTGAAAGCATGATCAAGTATCCCAACAGCTTGATCGACGTCTATGGCTTCACCGATACGACCGGTTCGCCCGCCACCAACCAGCGCCTTTCCGAACAGCGCGCCCAAGCGGTGGCCGATTACCTTGCCGCGCGCGGCGTGGCACGGGCCCGCATCGCGACCAAGGGTTTTGGTGAAAGCTATGATTCGCTGCGCGTGAAGACCGGTGACAATGTCAACGAGCCGCTCAACCGCCGGGTCGAAATCAAGATCACGCCGATCAGCCAGGAAGACGTGGCGGCGGCGCGTTCTCAATAATGGGTTGGGGCGCCCCCGCGCCCCAACTCCTCGCTCACACGACCTAAAGTCGCATCGCTGCGGACGCGAGTCATTGTTGGGCCTATCGCTTCGCTACTTGAGGCCTGTTGCGCTTGCGAACCACCCTTTTGGGGCGGCCCGTTTGCTTTGTTGCTATCGGGTGTGGGCTTAACGCAGCGCTTTCGCTCGCTCGGCCAGCCGCTCGACCGCGGCGGCGTGGATGGCGGGGGAGCACACCAATACCCCAAAATCGCGCGGATCGTGCTTGTTATAAGCCAGCGGGTTGCCAAAGGCATCGCTCACCTGCGCCCCAGCCTCGCGCGCGATCAGCGCTGCTGCCGCGATATCCCACTCAAAGCCCCAGCGCAGCGTCGCAACCAGATCGGCGCGGTCGTCAGCGACCATTGCGATCCGCAGCGCAATCGAATTGGGCTGCTCCACCGCGACCAGATCGCTGTCATCCTTGGGCAGGCTATAGGTGGGCACCCGTGCTCCAGCGAACCGTGTGCGGGTGCTAGCACGGATCGGTAAACCGTTGAGCACAGCGCCCTGGCCTGCCACTGCCACCCAATCTTCGCCCCGCGCGGGCGCGGCCAGCATCCCGATCAGCGGCCGTCCGCCGCTGACCAGCGCTACCGACACCGCCCAGCCACTGCGTCCGGCAATGAAATCGCGGGTTCCATCAATCGGATCGACCAGCCAGATCAGCCCACTGGCGGTCCGCGCCTTGTCATCGGCTGTTTCTTCGGAAAGCCAGGCGGCCGATGGCAGCAGACGTGCAAGCTCGCGCTTCAGGAAGCGATCAACCTCCAGATCGGCCTCGCTGACCGGACTTCCGGGCGTTTTGTCCCAGCTGTGCAGCGCGTGCCCAGCGCCCGGCCAGCGTGAATAAGCGATCCTGCCCGCCTCACGGACGATTGTTTCAAGGCGCGACCTGTCAATCATGTGAGGTATGCTGTTGCGCCCGCACAGAGCACTTTTCAAGAGGGGCGATCCGTGCTTAGGCCCGCCGCAAACAAACCTCTCCCCAGGATTTGAGAAGAAGGGATCGATACGGGATGAACGTCCACGAATATCAGGCCAAGGAACTGCTGGCCCAGCACGGAATCGCCGTCCCCGCAGGCCACGCCGCCCTGAGCGTTGCCGAAGCGGTCGAGGCTGCCAAGCAGCTCCCCGGGCCGCTCTATGTGGTGAAGGCGCAGATCCACGCAGGCGGGCGCGGCAAGGGCAAATTCAAGGAACTGCCCGCCGATGCCAAAGGCGGCGTGCGCCTTGCCAAGAGCCTTGAGGACGTGGAAGCCCACGCTAGGGAAATGTTCGGCAACACGCTGGTCACGATCCAGACGGGCGATGCGGGCAAGCAGGTCAACCGCCTCTACATCACCGACGGCGTCGATATCGCCAAGGAATACTACCTCTCGCTGCTGGTGGACCGCGCGTCGGGCCGGGTCGCTTTCGTCATTTCGACCGAGGGCGGGATGGACATCGAGGCGGTCGCGCATGACACGCCCGAGCGCATCACCAGCTTCACTGTCGATCCTGCACAGGGCTTCCAGCCGCACCATGGCCGCGCGGTGGCTTTCGCGCTCGGGCTGACGGGCGATCTCAACAAGCAGGCGCAGAAGCTCAGCCAGCAGCTGTATGACGCCTTCATCGCCACCGATTGCGAGATGCTCGAAATCAACCCGCTGTGCCAGACCGATGATGACCGGCTGCTGGTACTCGATGCCAAAATGAGCTTCGATGGCAATGCGCTCTACCGCCACCCTGCAATCGAAGCCCTGCGTGACGAGACCGAGGAAGATCCGGCTGAAGTCGAAGCATCCGAGTATGACCTCGCCTACATCAAGCTCGATGGCAACATCGGCTGCATGGTCAACGGCGCGGGCCTTGCGATGGCGACGATGGACATCATCAAGCTGAACGGCGCCTTCCCGGCCAACTTCCTCGACGTGGGCGGCGGCGCCACCACCGAGAAGGTCACCGCGGCCTTCAAGATCATCCTCAAAGACCCGGCAGTCGAGGGCATTCTCGTCAACATCTTCGGCGGGATCATGAAGTGCGACGTGATCGCCAATGGCATTGTTCAGGCGGCCAAGGACGTAAACCTGCAAGTGCCGCTGGTGGTGCGCCTCGAAGGCACCAACGTGGCCGAAGGCAAGGCGATCCTCAACAATTCGGGCCTCGCCATCGTCAGCGCCGACAACCTTGGTGACGCGGCGCAGAAGATCGTCGCGGAAGTGAAGAAGGCGGCGTGACTAGAGGAGAAGCGGTATGCCATTCACTTCAAATGAAAATAGCCGTAACGCAAACTTCTCGACGCACGTCTGGTTGGATGACGACGATGAGGAGGGCGTCAATAACTCTTACTCATCTGAAGCCGAGGCCAGAGAAGCTTTTGATCGATTAGAAACTGCCGGCGTTTATAAGTTCGGGGGCCTGTATCGTTGGAACCCAAGTAAGGACGATTGGGTTTGCCTTGATGCGTGGCCAGAAGACTTCGACGGCGGAGTGTAGCTTGACGTTAACGTAAGCGGCATGCATAGGGTGTCAGCATCCGTGGCCGCAGAGCCATCGTATGTGGATTCGAAATAGGGAAGGAACAGCCATGAAGATCCTCGTCCCCGTCAAGCGGGTGATCGATTACAACGTCAAGCCGCGGGTCAAGGCCGATGGCACGGGCGTTGACCTTGCCAACGTCAAGATGAGCATGAACCCGTTTGACGAGATCGCGGTGGAAGAAGCCATCCGCCTCAAGGAAAAGGGCGCCGCGACTGAAATCGTGGCCGTCAGCGTCGGCCCGGCCAAGGCGGCCGAAACGCTGCGCACCGCGCTCGCGATGGGCGCTGACCGCGCGATCCTGATTGAAACCGATGAGGACGTGGAACCGCTGGCGGTGGCCAAGCTGCTCAAGGCGATTGCCGATGAAGAAGCCCCCGGCCTCGTTATCCTCGGCAAGCAGTCGATCTCGGACGATTCGAACCAGACCGGCCAGATGCTCGCAGCCCTGATGGGCCGTCCGCAGGGCACCTTCGCCAACACCGTCGAAGTCGATGGCGATCATGTGATCGTGAAGCGCGAAGTCGATGGCGGCTTGCAGACCGTCAAGCTCGCCATGCCCGCGATCGTCACCACCGACCTTCGCCTGAACGAGCCGCGCTATGCCTCGCTGCCGAACATCATGAAGGCCAAGCAGAAGCCGCTCGCAGTCAAGACCGCTGCCGATTACGGCGTCGACCTGACCCCGCGTCTCAAGACCCTCAAGGTCGCCGAGCCACCGGTGCGTCAAGCAGGCGAAAAGGTCGCTGACGTCACCGCGCTGGTCGAAAAGGTCAAGGCGCTCGGCATCGCGTAAACGCGCCAGCCCTCAGAACAAGGATACATAGTGATGAAGACTCTGGTTCTCGTCGAACATGACAACACCAAGGTGCACGACGCGACCCTCGCGGTCGTCACCGCCGCATCGAAGCTGGGCGAAGTGCACCTGCTGGTCGCGGGCCACAATTGCGGCTCGGTGGCCGAAGCGGCCGCCAAGATCGCGGGCGTGGGCAAGGTCCACGTGGCGGACGACGCCGCCTATGCCAACGGCCTGGCCGAAAACGTCGCCCCGCTCGCCGCTGGGCTGATGGGCCATCACGACGCCTTCCTTGCCGCTGCCACCACGCAGGGCAAGAACGTCGCCCCGCGCGTTGCGGCGCACCTCGACGTGATGCAGGTCAGCGAGATCCTCTCGGTCGAAGGCCCCAAGACCTTCACCCGCCCGATCTACGCCGGCAACGCCATCGCCACAGTCGAATCGACCGATGCCAAGCTGGTGATCACCGTGCGCGGCACCGCGTTCGAAAAGGCCGCAACCGAAGGCGGTTCGGGGACCATCGAAGCCGTCGGCGGCGCGGGCGATGCGGGTGTCTCGACCTTCGTCAGCTCGGAAATCGCCAAGAGCGAGCGTCCGGAACTGACCAGCGCCGAGATCATCGTCTCGGGCGGCCGCGCGCTGAAGGATGCGGAGACCTTCGAAGCGACCATCACCCCGCTCGCCGACAAGCTCGGCGCGGCCATCGGCGCAAGCCGCGCGGCGGTCGATGCGGGCTATGTGCCGAACGACTATCAGGTCGGCCAGACCGGGAAGATCGTCGCCCCGCAGGTGTACTTCGCCATCGGCATCTCGGGCGCGATCCAGCACCTTGCGGGCATGAAGGACTCCAAAGTCATCATCGCCATCAACAAGGACGAAGACGCGCCGATTTTTCAGGTGGCCGATATTGGGTTGGTGGCGGATTTGTTCACGGCGGTGCCGGAGCTGACTGGGGCGCTGTAAGCGGGTCTTGATCTGGGAATTAAGGTAGGGCTCCGCGGAAGCGGAGCCCTTTTCTTTTCTTCTGGCCTTAACCTTTATTCGATCCCCAGTTCTCTGAGCAGTGCGGACACATCGACTTTTGCGGTTTTTGAGGTTCGCGTTCGCTTCAGTTTTGGGTCTTTAAGTTGGTCGAGCGGGATAAGCTCGCCCCCGCGCACAACATGCCACTGTCTGTATGCACTCAGCGAAATAAGGTCGCCCTTACGGTTGTAGTGGCCCACCTCTTTTTGGATAGACTGCATAGCAGGTGCGAGCACACTACCATGTGAAGGCTCAACTCTAGAGTTGTTCAAATAGAGCCCATCTGATCTGATTTCAGCGATACCATCTGGCTTTTGTGAGGCATTACGCGGCTTCGTAAGGTAGAGATAAAGTCTCTCACCTACCGGCACTTCAATGCCCTGTCCGAGTGAAAAGTAGTTAGGCTCCCCCGATTCAACAGGCGCATTTATGCCCGAAAGCACCCGCCACAGGATGTCATCCTTGGTTTCCTCGGCACCAATCCGCTCGGCCTCAATGAGGCTCGCGACTTTCTGACTTAGCCCTGCATACTCTGGATACATTTGCGCCTCCGTCTGATTGCCCATGAGCAAGAGATAAATATACGCATCTTAAATGTCAAATAAGAATTTTAAGTTGCTTGTTTAAGATCCCGCCTCCTCACATTACCGTCGTCAAAAAATGCAGCCCCATCCCCACCAGCCCGCCAACCAGCGTACAGTTGATGCGGATGAACT
>JAKFWB010000103.1 GCA_021732945.1 Porphyrobacter sp. | reverse complement strand
CAAACGCCTGAGGGCCGCTTTTGCCGATGCCGAGAGGCGGCGCGGCGAACGTCGGCTTTGGCAGCGGTGCAAGCGCAGCCGCTGGCGGGGCAGGCCGCGACGCAACGAGGGCGGCGGCAGCGGGCAGCGGTGCCGGAGCGGCGGCAAGCGCCCTCGGTTCGCCAAGCCCAGCTGGTGCGGGCTGCGGCACAACCTGCGACACAGCGGACGTCACTGGCGCAGCAAGCGAGGCTAGTTCAGCGATGGTCTGCGTAGCAGCCGGAGGCGAGACCAGCGCAGCCTCACGCTCGCCTTCGTCAGCCAATCCGGGTGCAGCAGCAAGCGCTTCCGGCACAGACGCGGCAAAGGCCACGGGCGCATCGATAATTTCTGGCAGTGCAGGCTCAGCAAGCGCCACCGGTTCGCCTTCGTGCTTAAACGTCACTTCAGGCCGCAGCGTCGCTGGCTTAGCGAACTTCTCGAGAGCCGCAGCAGCGTAGATCGCCGCTGTGGTGAGCGAAGGCTTTGATGCGGGTGGCGCAAGCGGCTTGGCTGCGGCCGCCAGCGCTGTCTCAACCCGCCGTCCTGGCACCAAGTCCTGAGCCTCAAGCACGGTCGCAGCGTAGGCGGCGGCCTGATCAAGCCCCGATCTCGCCGCAGCAGCAGCGCGGCGGGTGTCGGACCGCTCCAAGCCAGGCCGTGTCGCGGACATACCAACAAGCGCGGGCATCAAACCATCCGCATTGAAGGATCGCAGAGTGACATCTGCGATGCGCGCTGGCGTGGCGGGTGTCGTCACCCCGGAACTGATATCGAACAAGGTGCCGTAACGCACGCCGGCGAGCGGCGCCTTTGCCGCATTTGGTATCAGCTTGCCTGGGGCTTGCCGCGCGCCAGCCGATGGTTCAAGCGGCTTTTCGCGGCCCTTGGCCCCGCCCAGATCACCAGCCCCGACCGAGAATTCGGGCACCGTTAGCGCCGCAATCACTGCCACGCTGCCGGGCAAACCGCGGGTCAGCAACAGCCGACCTAGCGTGCCAACGCGCGCAGCGCCGCCGCTATCAGCCTGATCTGTCTGTCTGCTGCGTGTCACAATTGCCCCCAAGCGGTCGCACTATGTGCCCGCCAACCGATTCGGAAAAGCGGAATCCGCGGATTCCTGCAATTCCGTAAGGGAAGGTCATTTCGCTGCCGGGATCCACTCGAGGCGGCATTGCAAGACCGACAAGGCCGACTATCCACCGCAGCAACGCAATCGCACTTTCCTTGGCCGACCCGTGCGCCTATTCGGACCGGCTCGCCAGCTGGCGGGTAGCGTACCGACCCGGCCACCGGACAAAACCCTGCCATGCAGCAAAGCACCTCTTTTCAAACACCCAGCTGGGGGCAGGAACTGCGTGCGACGCTAGGCCTCGCCGTGCCACTGGCGGCGACCAATCTGCTCCAGATGCTGATCCATGCGGTCGATGTGATCTTTATCGCCCGGCTCGGCGATCAGCCGCTCGCAGCATCAAGCCTCGCCATCGCCATCTTTGGGCTGACCGTCTGGGCGATGACCGGGCTGGTCGGTGCCTGCGCTCCGCTGATCGCGGCCGAGCGCGGACGGCGGCTCCATTCGGTGCGCGACATTCGCCGCACGGTGCGGATGGGGATGTGGGTCGCGGTGGGCTTTGGCCTGATCTGCATTGCGCTGTGCTTGGGCGGCGAGGCGCTGCTGCTGGCGAGTGGGCAGGATCCGGCAATTGCCGCGCTGGCGGGCGATTTCCTCGCGCTGCTTGCCTGGGCGATGATCCCGATGGTGTTTGCGGGCGTGTTCCGCACCTTTGTCGCCGCGCTCGGCAAGCCGGGCTATGCGACTGCGATCACGCTGCTGGCGCTCGGCACCAACCTGATCGGCAACTGGGCGCTGGTGTTCGGCAATCTCGGCCTGCCTGCACTGGGCCTGATGGGGTCTGCCCTGTCGAGCGTCATCACCGCGCTGGCTATGCTGGTCGCCTATGTCGTGGTGATCCAGCGCGACCGCACCTTGCGCCGCTATCGCATCTTCGGGCGGTGGTGGCGACCGGAATGGTCGCGGCTTAGACAGATCATGATGATCGGCACGCCGATTGCGCTGACCGTGCTGGCGGAGGCCGGACTGTTCAGCGGCGCGGCGCTGCTGATGGGCCGGATTGGCGAGACGGAACTGGCCGCGCACACGCTGGCACTCAATCTGGCGGCGCTGGCATTCCAGATCCCGTTCGGCACCGCGCAGGCGGCGACGATCCGGGTGGGCTACCACCACGGCGCAGGTGACCGGGTCGCCGCAGGGCGCGCGGGTTGGGTGGCGATTGCGATTGGCACGGGCTTCATGTTCACCACCGCGCTCGCGATGCTGCTGGTGCCGACCGCCTTGCTGCGGGTCTATACCGATCCCGACGCGCCCGCCAACGCCGCGCTGATCGCCTTTGCGCTGCAATATCTGATGTGGGCGGCGATCTTCCAGCTGGCCGATGGGGTGCAAGCCGTGGCGGCTGGCGCGCTGCGCGGGTTGCAGGACACGCGCGTGCCGATGTGGATTGCGATCTTCAGCTATTGGGTGCCGGGCTTCGGCATGGCCATCTGGCTCGGCTTTTTCACCCCGCTTGAAGGGGCAGGGGTGTGGATCGGGCTGGCCACGGGGCTGTTCTTTGCCGCGACCGGATTGCTGTGGCGCTGGAGTCGGCGCGATGCGCTGGGGCTGGCGGGCTAACGCGGCGCTGTGAGCGCAGCGGCGGCGACGGCAGGGATCGTCAGACCCAATTCGTCGAACTTGAGCTTCACCGCTTCGTGGAGTGCCCATGACAGCTTGAGATAGTCCCCACTGTTGCACCACACCCGAAGGCCGACGCGCACGGCGTTGTCTGCCAGCGATGCAACAAAAGCGATCGGCTCGGGCTCAGCCAGCACCCGCGTGTCGGCGCGCGCCAAGTCCAGCATCGCGGCGCAGGCGAGGCGCAGATCATCGTGATAACCGATCCCGACCAGCAATTCGAACCTCCGGGTCGGCATGCGCGAGTAATTCACAACCGGTTTGTTCCACAGCTCATTATTGGGGACCATCACATAAAGCCCATCAAGCTGGAGCACCTCAGTGGTGAACAGCCCGATCCCCTGCACAGTGCCCGCAACGGTTCCTGCCGTGATGTACTCCCCCACGCGGAACGGGCGCTGGATCAGGATCATCACGCCCGCCGCGACGTTGCTGAGCGTGCCTTGCAGCGCCAGGCCAACTGCCAGCGCCAAGCCGCCAAGTGCTGCAATGATGCTGGTGGTCTGCACCCCGAACTGGGTGAGCACCGTGATCGCGACAACCACCCACAGCGCGTATTTGATGATATTGCTGAGGAATCTGGCGACCGTCGGCTCGATATGAGTGGCGTTGGTCAGCGCGCGGTCGGCCCAGCGCGACAACAGCCGCGCGAGGATCACGCCGATCACCAACACTGCGAGCGCGCCGGTCAGATAGGCAAGATTGGTCTTGAGCCACAGCCAAGCCTCAGCCGCGACATTGATCTCGTCGCTCAGCCTGGCGGCAATATTGGGGTGCAATTTAGATGCAGGAGAGGTCACAGGCACTCACATCGGGGAGAAAAGTGGCGGGGCGGCACAAGGTCCGCCCCGCAATGCCCCCTGTGCCTAGCCGGGCGTGACGGTGATTTCCACCCTGCGCGCTCCGGCAAGGTCGACCGCCTCGTCGGAAGAATCGGCCGGTTTGACCAGATCCATCCGATCGGCCGCCACGCCCTGCTCGGTCAGTGCAGCGGCAACCGCCTGTGCGCGACGCTTGGCCAGTTCGGCATTGGCGGCGGCATTGCCGGTCGGGTCGGTGAACCCGCTCAACTGCACGCGGTCAGCCGGATGGGCATCGAGCCACGCCTTGATCGGAGCGACAGCCGCTGCGAATTCCGGCGCAATCTCGTTCTTGCCGACATCGAAGAACACGGAGACCTTGGGCCGCCCTTCGACCACTTCGGACACGATGCCTGCGCCATCAGGAATGGCCGCGGCGGCAGGCTCAGCCGGGACGGCTGGGGCAGCAGGGGCAGCAGGCGGCGGCGCTTCGGCATCGAAAGTCCCACCAATGTAACTGCCTGCGATAGCTGCAAAGATCATGACCGCCGCCGCGCCGCCAAACATGACGGCTGCCAATCCCATGAAGCCGCCGCCCGATCCGCCCGGTATCCCCGCCGGGGCAGTTGAGCGCAGCGTGTAAACCCCGCGCGTTCCGGGAGGGAGCGCAGTAGCGCTTGCCTGCACGGCAGGAGCGGCAGCGGCCACCTCCGTCGCCGCAACCGGGGCGGGGGTCGCAGGCGTTGCCGGGGTCGCCGCCGCCAGTGGTGCAATCGGCACGACCGTCGCGGCAGCGGCGGTGGCCACAGCAGCAGCCCCAGCCACAGACCCGGCTGACGCTGTGCCGGCTCCGCCAAACAGCTCGAGTTTGCCGAACTGTTCGGCAAGCAGATAATAAACCGTCACGCGTTTGCGATAATTGGTGTCGCTCATCCGCTCGCCCACCTTGGCGATTGCCGCATCGATCACATCATCGGCATCTTCCAGCGCCAGTTTTTTCTTGCAGAAATTCTCACGCACCCGGTCGGTTTCGGTTGTGTCGGTGAAAGACACCATCGACGCATCGCGGGTCCGCAGCGCGATCCCGCAATAGCTTACGATCTTGGCAATCACGCGGTCATCAGCATCCGGCACATAGCGCTTCACATCAGCTGCCCAATCGGTGGGCGCCTTTTCGTCTGCCATATTGTCCTCCCATCGCTCCTGAAGCGGAGCACCCCGTCCATAATCCCGAATCAGCCTTATCAGAGCTTCGGCCAGCACCCAAAATTTTTATGCCCTTTCCGGCTTGACTCATCCGCCCGCCACAACCATCTGCGCTTTCGTTGGCACTCTCAGAGGGAGAGTGCCAAGACACCCCATTCACTCAAGGAAAGGTCATCATTATGGCATTTCGTCCGCTGCACGACCGCGTTGTGGTCCGTCGCATCGAAGCCGACCAGAAGACCGCTGGCGGCATCATCATCCCCGATAGTGCGCAGGAAAAGCCGAGCGAAGGCGAAGTCATTGCCGTTGGCGAAGGCAACCGTGACGACGACGGTGATCGCATCGCGCTCGACGTCAAGGTCGGCGACCGCGTCTTGTTCGGCAAGTGGTCGGGCACCGAAGTCAAGATCGACGGGGAAGACCTGCTGATAATGAAGGAAAGCGACATCATGGGGATCATCGGCTGATGATTCCGTGAGTCCCCGCGAAGGCGGGGACCTCTTGCCACACCGAACAAGGCTCCCGCCTTCGCGGGAGCGCACAAACAACTCGAAAGGAACACATCATGGCAGCCAAGGACGTAAAGTTCGGCCGCGAAGCCCGCGAAGGCATTCTGCGCGGCGTCGATATCCTCGCCAATGCCGTCAAGGTCACATTGGGCCCCAAGGGCCGCAACGTTGTGATCGACAAGAGCTTCGGTGCCCCGCGCATCACCAAGGACGGCGTCACCGTCGCCAAGGAAATCGAGCTCAAGGACAAGTTTGAAAACATGGGCGCGCAGATGCTGCGCGAAGTCGCCAGCAAGGCGAATGACAGCGCCGGCGATGGCACCACCACCGCCACCGTGCTGGCCCAGGCCATCGTGACCGAAGGCATGAAGTCGGTTGCTGCCGGCATGAACCCGATGGATCTGAAGCGCGGGATCGATCAGGCCGTGCTCGCCGTGGTCGCCGATCTCAAGGCCCGTTCAAAGGACGTTTCGGACAGCTCGGAAATCGCGCAGGTCGGGATCATCTCGGCCAATGGCGACGTGGAAGTGGGCGAGAAGATCGCTCAGGCGATGGACAAGGTCGGCAAGGAAGGCGTGATCACCGTCGAAGAAGCCAAGGGCCTCGAATTTGAACTCGATGTCGTTGAAGGCATGCAGTTCGACCGTGGTTACCTGTCGCCCTACTTCATCACCAACCCCGACAAGATGACCGTGGAACTGGAAAATCCCTATATCCTGATCCACGAAAAGAAGCTGTCGAACCTCCAGTCAATGCTTCCCATCCTCGAAGCCGTGGTGCAGTCGGGCCGTCCGCTGCTGATCATCGCTGAAGACATCGAAGGCGAAGCGCTGGCGACCCTGGTGGTCAACAAGCTGCGCGGCGGGTTGAAGGTTGCAGCGGTCAAGGCCCCCGGCTTTGGCGATCGTCGCAAGGCGATGCTGCAAGACATCGCGATCCTGACCAAGGGCGAGATGATTTCCGAAGACCTCGGCATCAAGCTGGAAAACGTGACTGTCAGCATGCTCGGTCAGGCCAAGAAGGTTTCGATCGACAAGGACAACACCACCATCGTTGACGGCGCTGGCGCGGCGGAAGACATCAAGGCGCGCGTCGCCGAGATCCGCACCCAGATCGACAACACCCAGAGCGATTACGACCGTGAGAAGCTGCAAGAACGTCTTGCCAAGCTTGCTGGCGGCGTGGCCGTCATCAAGGTCGGCGGTGCGACCGAAGTCGAAGTTAAGGAGCGCAAGGACCGCGTTGATGACGCGCTTCACGCCACCCGCGCGGCGGTTGAGGAAGGCATCGTCCCCGGAGGCGGTACTGCGCTGCTTTACGCCACCAAGGCCTTGGAAGGCCTGAAGGGCGCGAACGACGACCAGACCCGCGGCATCGACATCATCCGCAAGGCGATCACCGCCCCGATTAAGCAGATCGCCCAGAACGCCGGCCATGATGGCGCGGTCGTTGCAGGCAACCTGCTGCGCGAGAATGACGAAACGCAGGGCTTCAACGCGGCGACCGACGTTTACGAGAACCTCGTGAAGGCTGGCGTGATCGATCCGACCAAGGTGGTGCGCACCGCATTGCAGGATGCAGCATCGGTCGCTGGCCTGCTGATCACCACCGAAGCGGCGATCGTTGACCGTCCGGAAGACAAGCCGGCCTCGCCCCCGATGCCCGACA
>JAKFWB010000349.1 GCA_021732945.1 Porphyrobacter sp. | reverse complement strand
GGATGCGGGCGCTGGAGGAAGGCCTGCCAGTGCTGCGCTCCACCACCACCGGGATCAGCGCGGTGATCGACGCCAACGGGATCGTGCGCGGGCACATTGGGCCGGGCAAGGCCGATAAGCTGGAGGGCCTTGTCCCCGCCGCCAAGCCGCCGACGCTGTTTGCGTGGGCGGGCCATTGGCTGACGCTGGGCTGGGCGCTGGTGTTCTTGATCGCCGGGCTTGTGCTGCCGAGAGTGCTTGCGCTGGCCCGCGCGCGCGGCTAGGGCGGAGGCACACGAAGTCGGACATAAAGGTTTCCTTATATCTGCATGAGGGCCTGCATCCGGCGCGGCACCGCAGTTTCAGCCCCCCGGAGAATCCATGCGCACCGATTATCTCTTCACCTCCGAAAGCGTTTCCGAAGGTCACCCGGACAAGGTTTCCGATCAGATTTCTGACGCCATCGTCGATCTGTTCCTGTCGAAAGACCCCGAAGCGCGCATCGCCTGCGAAACTCTGACGACAACGCAGTTGGTGGTGCTGGCGGGTGAAATCCGCTGCAAGGGTGTGTTCGAAAACGGCGAATGGGCGCCCGGCGCGAAGGAAGAGATCGAAGCCACCGTGCGCGCCACGGTGAAGCGCATCGGATATGAACAGGACGGCTTCCACTGGGAGAAGTTTGAATTCATCAACCGCCTGCACGGCCAGTCGGCGCATATCGCGCAGGGCGTCGATGCGGGCGAAAACAAGGATGAAGGGGCGGGCGATCAGGGGATCATGTTCGGTTACGCGACCGACGAAACGCCCGATCTGATGCCTGCCACGCTGTATTACAGCCACAAGATCCTCGAACGCATGGCCGCCGATCGCCATTCAGGCGCGGCCCCGTTCCTTGAGCCAGACGCCAAGAGCCAGGTGACCCTGCGTTACGAAGGCTCGTTGCCGGTGGCGGCAACCGCCGTGGTCGTCTCGACCCAGCACAAGGCTGGCTATGACGAGAACGATCCGGCCAAGCAGGCCGAACTGGTCGCCTATGTGAAAAAGGTCGTGGCGGACATCATCCCGCCGGTGCTGCTGCGTGAGACCGAATATTTCATCAACCCCACTGGCAGCTTTGAAATCGGCGGGCCGGATGGTGACGCGGGCCTGACCGGGCGCAAGATCATCGTCGATACCTATGGCGGCGCATCGCCCCACGGCGGCGGCGCGTTCAGCGGGAAGGACCCGACCAAGGTTGATCGCTCGGCAGCCTACATCACCCGCTACCTCGCCAAGAACGTGGTCGCTGCCGGCCTCGCCACGCGCTGCACGATCCAGATTGCCTATGCGATTGGCGTGTCAAAGCCGCTGTCGTTGTATGTCGATACCCATGACACCGGCACTGTGGGCGACGACAAGATTGAACAGGCAATCCTCGGCATCGCCAAGCTCGGCGGGCTGACCCCGCGCAGCATCCGCACCCATCTTGGCCTCAACAAGCCAATCTATCAGCCGACCGCCGCCTATGGCCATTTCGGACGCAAGCCAGATGGCGATTTCTTCCCGTGGGAACGGGTCGATCTGGTGGACGATCTGAAGGCGGCTTTGGGCTGAGATTTGCAATAAATCTCCGCTCGTCCTGAGCCTGTCGAAGGACTGCTTTTCCTTTGCGCGCTAAGCGAAGCCGAACGAAGAAAAGAACAGTCCTTCGACAAGCTCAGGACGAGCGGACGGGGTGAAATGTGTTAGGGCGGTGCCCATGATTCAACCCACCCCGCCTGCGCCACGCATCCTTGCGCTGGACGCGCTGCGCGGGATTGCGGTGATCGGGATCGTGGGCATGAACGTCCATGCCTTCGCCCTGCCGGTCCCGGCCTATTACAATCCCATGTCCTATGGCGGCACTGGCCCTGTCGACCACTGGGTGTGGCTGGGCAGCTTCATCTTCATCGAAGACAAGTTTCGCACCCTGTTTGCGATGCTGTTTGGGGTGGGCTGCCTGATCCTGTTGGAAAAGGGCAGCGGCCCCGAAGGCAAGTCGCCATGGCGCGCGCATTATGCGCGGATGGCGGTGCTGCTCCTGATCGGATTGGTTCACGGCGTTCTGCTGGCCAATAATGATGTGCTGCGGGCCTATGCACTGGCCGGGCTGGCCTTGCCGCTGCTCGCAGGATTGTCGGCCCGGGCGCTGGTGGTGACCGCGCTAGGCCTGCTCTTGATCCATTTTGCCTTGGGTTTGGCCGTTTTTGGCGGGGCTTGGGCCGCGTTTCAGATGCAACATTGGGACGCTGACGCGCTGCTTTGGGCGGAACGGCAGTTCGGCCGCGATCCGGCGGCGATTACCATGCTGCTGGAACAGGGCCGTGAGGCACTGGGGGACCGGATCGTGCGGCGCACGCTCAATATCCCGGCGCAATTGCAGACGCTGGTCGCCTCGCTGCCGTTGAATTTGTCCGCGATGGCGCTCGGCATGGGACTGTGGAAGGCGGGGATGCTGCAAGGGCAATGGCGCACGTTCCGGCTGCAACGGGTGGCCGGTCTGGCGGCGCTGGTGGCGCTGCCGGGGCTGTTCGCGCTGGCGGCGTGGCTGGAGGCAGAGGGCTTCCCCGCCGCCTTGGTCGGCCCGGTGACGCTGGTGCTGTCAGCCCCGTTCGATACGCTGCTGGGGGTGGCCTATGCCGCGCTGGTGATGGCGTTCCTACACAAGGACAGCGGCGTGACCCGAAGGCTGGCGGCCGTGGGCCGCTTGTCGCTGACCAACTATCTGATGACGAGCGTGGTGCTGGCCGCGATCTTTGCAAGCTGGGGGCTGGGGCTGTTCGGCGAGGTGACCCGCTGGCAGGCTTTTGCACTGGGGTTGGTGCCGGTGGCTGCGATGCTGGCATGGTCACCGCCATGGGTGGCGCGGCTGGGGCAGGGGCCGTTCGAGCGGCTGTGGCGCGCCGGGGCGCGGGCGCTCAGTTGAGGCGCTTTCCTACTTCGTCCTGACCTGACAGGATCGCCGGCATGGCCTGCCGCTTTATCTTGTGCCGTGGTGCTTCGATTGCGCAGGTTCGGAAGGGCCGGTTTTTCTGTTCCTGGACAGTGTAACCTGTGTCTCCAACACGCGGGCGCGAGCCGGTCAGGGCCCGCCGTCCGCACCGTGGATCGGGGAGGGCCGGTCGAGCGCCAGCTCTGCCTCTGAGAACACGAAGGGACTGCGCACCCCCGGCATCCCGCCAAGATCGACCCTGAGCCCGCGCGCAATCACCTGCAGATCGGCGAAGACCTCGTCCAAGCGGTTGATCGGGCCCGCCGGAACGCCGGCAGCATGGCAGGCATCGAGCAAGCCTTGCTTGGTCCAGCCCGCTGTTGCCGCTGCGATCTTCGCGTCCAATGCTTTGGCGTTGGCCGTCCGGTCGCCGTTCGCAAGGAAGCGCGGATCGGTGCTGAGGTGGCCGAGGCCAAGCACAGCCATCAGCTTGTGGAACAACCCGTCATTGGCAGGGGCAAGGATCACGTGACCATCGCTCACCGCGAACACCCCGTACGGCGCGACTTGCGCATGGGCATTGCCCATCCGCGGCGGGTTGTGCCCGGTGGTGAGGAAGTACGTCGCCTGATTGGACAGCAGCGCGACCGAGGAATCCATCAGGCTGATATCGACCTGCTGGCCCCTGCCCGTGCGCGCCCGCATCAGAAGCGCCGCCTGAATGCCGTTCGCCGCCCACACCCCGGTCGAAAGGTCGGAGATCGAGATGCCCATCTTGACCGGATGTCCCTCGGGCTCGCCGGTCAACGACATGAAGCCGCTCATCCCCTGCACCACGAAGTCATATCCCGCCTCGTGCGCGCGCGGTCCGGTGAGGCCGAAGCCGGTGATGGAGCAATAGACAAGGCCGGGGTTGGCGGCGGCGCATGTGGCATAGTCGAGCCCGAATTTGGCGAGGCTGCCGGTCTTGAAGTTCTCGATCACCACGTCGGCATCGGCGATCAGCGCCTTCACCTGCGCCAAGTCACCCACGTCGCCGAAGTCAGCGATGATCGAGCGCTTGCCCCGGTTGCAGGCGTGATAATAGGCGGCCTCGCGGTGGACGCGGCCGTGAGCGTCGGTGCGCTCCACCCACGGCGGTCCCCACAACCGGGTGCCGTCGCCCTCCGGGCTCTCGACCTTGATCACATCCGCGCCAAGGTCCGCCAGAATCTGCCCGCAGAACGGCCCCGCCAGCACGCGGGCAAGCTCGACCACCTTCAGCCCCGCGAGCGGCGCGTTGGGGTTGCGGGGTTCGGCGAGCCACATTGTCTACTCGCCCAGATGTTTGCGCAAGAAGGCCACACTGTCGGCCAAAACCGGTCCCTTGCTGCGGAACGGCACCGAGAGCGCCATGACGATCTCCTCATGATCGAGCGGGTCGTAGTTCTTAACCTCCACTGTCGCGCCCATCGCCCGCAGCTTGGCCGCAAGATTATTGGCATTGCGCGGACGCACCGTCTCGTCCCCGTCCGATGTGACGAGCAACAATGGCGGCGCGTCGGCACGGGCGAAGGTGATTGGCTGCGTCTCATCCGGGCGCGGCCACTGGCTCATCGCAGCGATCGAACGCGGGCTGTCGAAGGGATAAAAGTCATAGGGGCCGGAGAGGCCCACGCCCGCCTTGATGAAACCCGGATCGACCCCACCTGCCTCAAGCCGCTTGCTATCCAGCGCCAGCATCACCGCCTGATAGGCGCCCGCCGAATGGCCCATGACCGCAACCTGTTCAGGATTGCCGCCGTGATCGGCGATGTTGTCTTGCACCCAGCGGGCCGCCTCAGCCCCATCATCGAGGAAGGCGGGGAAACGCACCTGCGGCACCTTGCGATAGTCCGGGATCACCACGAGAAAGCCTTCACGCGCCAGCGCCCGCCCGGCAAAGGCATAGGACGCGCGGTCGCCCTTGGCCCAGCCGCCGCCGTACCAGAAGATCACCACGGGAAGGCGGATATCAGGCGAGGTTTCCGGCACCCAGATATCGAGCGTCTGCCCGTGCTTGCCAAACGCGATGCCCTCAGCCGCCAGCTTCGCGTTGGTGCCGCCGCCCCATGCCCTGTCGTAATAGGACAACAGACGCGGCGGCGAGGTGAAGGCGAGGATGCCGCCGATCACGATGACCAGCGCAAGGACGCCGAGCGCAACAGCACGCCGCATCAGACCCCGAAATGCGCAGTGGTGGATGCCGCGATGTCCGCCTCGGTCACCCCCGGTGCCATCTCGATCAACCGGAAGGGCGAGTTGTGATCGGACCGCTGGAACACCGCGAGGTTGGTGATCACCATATCCACCACGCCCGCGCCGGTCAGCGGCAGCGTGCAGACCGGGATGAACTTGGGCGTACCGTCCTTGGATGTGTGGTCCATCACCACGATGATCTTCTTGACCCCGGCGACAAGGTCCATCGCACCGCCCATGCCCTTGATCATCTTGCCTGGGATCATCCAGTTGGCAATATCACCGTTCTCGGCCACTTCCATCGCGCCGAGCACGGTAAGGTCAATATGCCCGCCGCGGATCATGCCGAAGCTCGTTGCGCTGTCGAAATAGGCGCTGTGCGGCAGCTCGCTGATGGTCTGCTTGCCCGCGTTGATGAGGTCGGCATCGACCTCGTCATCAAAGGGGAAGGGCCCAATGCCCAGCATCCCGTTCTCGCTCTGCAAGGTCACCATCATCCCTTCAGGAATGTGGTTGGCCACCAGCGTCGGAATGCCGATGCCGAGGTTGACGTAGTATCCGTCCCGCAATTCGCGCGCGGCGCGGGCCGCCATCTCGTCGCGGGTCCAGCCGGTGGGAAGCGTGGTCATGCCTCTTATTGCCCTTCTGTGCTGAGGACCGGTTCGATCAGGAACCATCCGTTGCCGATCACGGGTTCCAGTCCTGCCCCGGCTTCCGGGGTGCGGAGATATATGAACCGCTCGTCAAAATCGGGCCGTTCATCGCCGGCGATGGCAATGATGCAGGTGATGCCAGCGAGATTTTCCTTGCGCTTGTATTTGCTGTCATCGCCGTCGCGGCGCAGCGAGATGATGTCCTCCCCGCGCGGATCGAGCCCCGATTGTTCGAGCGCGGTGCGCAGCAATCCCGATTGGTTGACCGACATGTCGGATAGCCAGGCGATTTCCACGCCTGTCTCGCGCAGCACCGCCAATCCAAGCGCTTTGCCCGGTTGTTCGCCCGGATTGGCGGGCGGCACAAAGACGCCGCCTTTGGGATCGAGATCGATCAGCGCGACCGGCTGTTCGCCAGCGGCGCAACGACGACGCTGGCCGTCCAGCGCGATGGGATCGCGCAGCATCGCCGACACCAGATCAACCCCGCCCTTGGCTCCGACGGCCGCTGCCCGCGCGTAGTCTATGAAGCGGTCAAAGCCAAAATCGGCGTAGCTCGACGGACTGGCAGGATCAGGCAAGGTGCTGGGCTGCGGGATGCTTGGTTGCGGTGTGGCGATTGGGGTCGATGGCGGGGCGGGCGCATCGGGCGTCGCTTGACCCGTGGTTTCGCCAACGGTTTCTGGCGGCTCGGAGTCCTTGTCACTGTTGCTGGCGACCCGACTGCCGGCAAGCGCCGAACCGGCAATCGCCGGAATGGCCACCGCGATACACCCTTGAAGCGAGACCCCGGCCAGCAACAGCAGGGCGAGCGATGCAAGCGGGCGCTGGATCATGTCGCTGCCCTCTGGCGCATGGTCCTGAATTCGATCTGCTTGTCATAGGGCGCGCCGCAGATGATGCGGTTTACATAGACGCCTGGCAGGTGGATCTGGTCAGGATCAAAGCTGCCCGCCGGGACAATCTCCTCCACCTCGGCCACGCAGACCTTGCCGCAGGTTGCGGCGGGCAGGTTGAAATTGCGCGCGGTCTTGCGGAAGATCAGGTTGCCAGTGGTGTCCGCCTTCCACGCCTTGATGATCGCAAGGTCAGCAAAGATGCCCAGTTCAAGAATATAGGTCTGCATCACCACGTCGCGGTAGGGAAATTGCTTGTGTTCTTTCCCCTTGGCGACTTCGGTGCCC
>JAKFWB010000518.1 GCA_021732945.1 Porphyrobacter sp. | reverse complement strand
TCCCAATGCTATGGCGCTTGCCACGGCGACGGCGGAGGCGGCTCCGTCTGTCCGGATGGTGCTGTTGAAGCGGCACGGGGTCAGCGAAATCGCGGGCGGCGGGTTCACCTTCTTCACCAATGCCGACAGCCGCAAGGGCCAGCACATCCGCGCCAACATGCAGGCGGCATTGCTGTTTCACTGGAAGAGCCTGCGCCGCCAGATCCGCATCGAAGGCCCGCTGATCGAAGTGACGCCGGAGCGCGCGGACGCCTATTTCCACTCGCGCCCTTACAAGAGCCAGGTCGGCAGCGCGGCCAGTGACCAGTCGCGCCCGCTGCCGGATCGACAGACCTATCTCGATCAGGTGCAGCAATTGTGGGCTGCGCACGAAGCCGAAGGGCGGGTGCCGCGCCCGCCGCATTGGACGGGATTTACTTTAAGCCCGACAAGAATCGAATTCTGGATCGATCGCGACAACCGGCTGCATGATCGCCGCGAATTCATCCGCTCCGCGCCGGACGCTGCGTGGTCCGACACGCTGCTTTACCCTTGAGGGCGCCCCCGATGTCCCAGACGATCCCTTACTGGCACGTCGATGCCTTCGCCGCGAAGCCATTCGGCGGCAATCAGGCGGCGGTGATGGTGCTCGACGAATGGCTGCCCGATGACGTGCTGATGGCGATTGGCGCGGAGAACCTCTTCGCTGAAACCGCCTTTGTGGTGCGCGATGCCACGGGGGAGGCCGATTGGGAGCTGCGCTGGTGCACGCCGACCTATGAAATCGCGCTATGCGGCCACGCGACGCTGGCGAGCGGGCATATCCTGCTGACCCGCGCCGATGGTTTTGGGGGCGGTGAGCGGGTGACCTTCCGCACCCGCAAATCGGGGGTGCTGGAGGTTGTGAAGGCTGGAGAAGGTTACGAACTCGCGCTCCCCGCGATTGCCACTTCGCCTGATACGGTCGCCAATCAGGCTGACGCGATCCGCTTGCTCGGGGCCGAGCCACTGGAGGTGTATCGCTCGGAGCTGGGCTACAACATCTACCTGTATCGAGACGAAGCTACGGTGCGCGGCCTCACTCCCGATATTCGCGGGCTGGAAAAGCTCGGCAAAGACCAGTTCATCGTCACCGCCCCCGGCGCTGCGACCGACATCGTGAGCCGCGTCTTCGTGCCCGGCGGCGGGGTGGACGAGGACAGTGTCACAGGATCGGCCCATGCGGTGCTGACGCCCTATTGGGCAAAGCGGTTGGGGCGCGACAGCTTCACCGCGCATCAGGCGAGCGAGCGGGGCGGCGATCTGACGCTGCGGCTCGATGGCGAGAGGGCGTGGCTCGGCGGGCCGTGTGTGACCGTGGTTGAGGGTGTGTTCTACCTTTGAGGGTAGAGGTCCAGCACATCGGCTGCCTGCTGCAACATCGGCGGCCGCTGCTCGGAGTCCGAATGGCCAAGCCGCACCAGCGTCACCCGCTGGCTCGGCGAGACCAGAACATATTGCCCCATATGCCCGATCAGCGAGAACAGGCTTTCGGGCACGCGGTCGGGGAACAGCGGGTGTTCGGCCGGGTCGGCACCGGGAATCGGGCGGTTGAGCCAGGTCTGGAACCCGTAATGTGGGCTGGCAGGGCTGGGGGTGACCATGGCCTCGACCCAGCGCTGCGGCACCAGTTGCTCGCCGCCGGGCGCACGGCCCTTCAACCGCAGCATTTCGCCGAACATGGCCCAGTCGCGCGCCGTGGCATGCATCAGACTGCCGCCGATCAGCGTGCCTGCCGCGTCAAATTCCAGCACCATCGACTCCATGCCAAGCGGACCAAACAGCCGCTCCTGCAAATAGTCCGCAACCGCCTTGCGCCGGGCTTCGGGCGTGGAGCTTTCCGTCAGCGCGCCCGCGGCAATATCGGCGAGGATCACGGTGGTGTTGGACGAATATTCGAACACCTTCCCCGGCTCGGCCTCCAACGGTTGCTCCTTGGCCCAGCGCGCCATATCATCGCGCCCGTCGAGGAACAGCATCCGCACTTCGCTGCTTTCGTAAGGCGGATCACCGGATTCGGTGTGCCGCAGCCCGCTGCGCATCTGGAGCAGGTGCCGCAAGGTGATAGCCGAGCGCGGATCGCCCGGTCGCTGCCACAAGGGAACGGGAGAGGGGGCATCAAGGCTCAGCTTGCCATCGGCAACCAGCATACCGATCAGCACCGCAGTGACCGTCTTGGCCATCGACCAGCTGACGAAGCGCGTGTCAGCATCATAGCCTGCGCCATAACGTTCGGCAGCAAGCTTGCCATCGGCCATCACCACCACCGCGCGGGTTTCGCCAAGGCCTTGCATCGTGAACAGGTCATCAATCGCGCGGGCGAGCTGGTCCTTCGGCGCGCCTGCATCCTTGGTGACAGCGGCGAGCGCGGCTTCGTCCAGCGACTTTTCAACCGGTGGAGCAGCATCGCACCCGGCAAGCAAGAGCAGGGCTGGCGCGATCAGGGCGGCGTGGTTATGAAAGCGGCTGGCAAGGGTCATCGCGCCCTCAATTCCCGAAGCGCTCGGGTTTTGCAATGGGCATGGCAATGGCAAAATCACCCTCGACCTCGTCCCGCACTCGGCCCCGCTATGGCTTGTGGCTCTTGGCGCTCATCGCGCTCGGGCTGGGCGGGGCGGCCTGGGCCTTTCGGGAGCCGATCAATGGCTATGGCAGCATCGCTTCGGCCTATTCGGCGCGGGTTGCCTGTTCGTGCCGTTTTGTCGCCGGGCGCGGGCTTGATGATTGCGCCAAGGACAAGCTCGCCGGGATGGAAGCCGTGACCTTGGTCGAAGATGTCGAGGCCAAGAGCGTCACCGCCCGCTTCCCCCTGGTGGCCGAGGCGACCGCGACCTACCGCGAAGGCTATGGCTGCGTGCTGGAGAAGTGGGAGGAGTAAGGCAATTTCCCCACCCTCCGTTCACCCTGAGCTTATCGAAGGGTTGTCTTTTCTTCGCGGATTGTGGCGAGATTAGCAAAGAAATACAGTCCTTCGACAAGCTCAGGACGAACGGGAATAAGGTTCAGGCGCTGACCTTTTCGGTCGAATCGATCCAGCCGCCGCCGATCACCCGTTCGCCGGCATAGATCACCGCCGCCTGTCCGGGCGCGACGCCGAATTCAGGTTCGGCGAAGCGGATGGTGACCGCCGCCCCGTCCCCCGGCACGCCATCAAGCGTTACTGGAACGGGCTTGGCAAGGCTGCGCACTTTGGCCGTCAGCGGTTCATCGCCTAACGGGCCAATCCGGTTGGTTTCGGTCAGCCGCGCCGCACTCACCGCCAGCATCCGCTTGGGGCCAACCCGCACTTCGCGTGCTGCGGCATCCAGCCCGATTACATAGAGCGGTTCGGGCTGGCCGCCGATCTCCAGCCCCTTGCGCTGGCCCACGGTGAAGTGGACGATGCCCTTGTGCGCTCCCAGCGTCTCGCCGGTTGCGGCATGAACGATGCTGCCCGGCGCCGCGCCTTCGGGCCGCACCTTGGTGACGATCTTGGCGTAATTGCCATCGGGCACGAAGCAGATGTCCTGCGAATCCGGCTTGGCGGCATTGCGCAACCCCGCCGCCTCGGCCAGCTCGCGCACCTGCGGCTTGGGCATTCCGCCCAAGGGAAAGCGCAGATAATCGAGCTGCGCTTCGGTGGTGCCATAGAGAAAGTACGACTGATCGCGCGCCGGATCGAAGGCGCGGTGCAGCTGCGGCCCATCAGCGGTCATCACCCGGCGCACATAATGCCCGGTCGCCAAACAATCCGCGCCCAATTCGCGCGCCATGCGGAACAGATCCGTGAATTTGGGCCCCATGTTGCAGCGGATGCAGGGCACCGGGGTGCGCCCGGCGAGATATTCGTCAGCGAACTGCTCGACCACTTCCTCGCGGAAGGCGCTTTCGTGGTCGAAGACATAATGCGCGATGCCGAGCCGGTCGGCCACGGCGCGCGCATCGCGGATGTCGTCGCCTGCGCAGCACGCGCCCTTGCGCCCCGTCGCTGCGCCATAATCGTAGAGCTGGAGCGTGATCCCGATCACTTCCGCCCCGCTGGCATGGGCGAGCGCAGCGACCACCGAGCTATCGACCCCGCCGCTCATCGCCACGACAATACGGCACTCGGCCGCAGGGCGTGGAAGATCGAACAGCGCGGCGGCAGCGGCGGATTCGAGGGGGGGCGCGGCGAGCGGGCCGGCAGCAAGAAGGGCGGATGATTCCATGGAGCGCGCGCCATATAGCGATCACCGGCGCGCTTCGCCAGTGCGGCATGGCCGAGCGAGGCCGCCCGCGGCCCCCGCTATTCCTAAGCTTGTGTAAACGGCGGCTTTACCCGATCTTGACGAGCGGGCCTTATGGCCTGTAACCATGTTCGAAAAACCACATTCCCCTTCTGCCGCATCACGCGGGTTAAATCCTGGGCTCCATGCCGAGGGCAGCGGTCGGGCGCGCAGCCTTGGCGCGGCTGCCGATGCCGGGCGATTCGAATCGCGTTCAACCCGGCGGGCGGGTGATGCCCTGCGCGCGGTCGAATGGAGCGAAATCACCGCTCGACTCAAGGCGGCGCGCGATCTGCGGCTGTTGCTGCGCGACGAATCGCATGCGCCGATCGAAGCCGTCGCAGCCAGCTTTGGTGATGCCGCCGCCAGCTATTTTGCACTGATTGATGATGGCGAACGGAACATTAACCCTGATGGTTTAGGCCAATCTAAAGTCTTTGGTGTCACGGTTAAAGGTAGAGAAGCAAACCGTTTGGGTGATGTCGCAAGCCAGAATGCTGGTGCGGCCCTGGGCGATGCGAGAGAAATGCAATGATTGAGAACCAGGACATCCGCCCCGTGCAGGTTATCGGCCCACTTGGTGAGCCCTTGACGCTTGCTGACCTGCCTTCGCCCAAGACCAAGCGCTGGGTGGTGCGGCGCAAGGCTGAAGTGGTGGCTGCGGTCAATGGGGGTCTGCTGACCCTTGAAGAGGCGCTGGCGCGCTATGGCCTGACGCTCGAAGAGTTTGCCTCGTGGCAGCGCGCGGTCGATCGTTCGGGCATGCATGGCCTGCGCGTCACCAAGATCCAGCACTACCGCGATCTCTACGAACGCCAGCTGAAGTACTGAGGCACCAGCCGGGCAGACTCCCAGAACTTGCTCACTTCACCCCGTAATTGAACCAGCCTGCCCGTAATGCGTTGCGGGCTTGCGACGTTTCGATCCAACCCATAGCTTGTGGCGCTGCGGGGATACACCGCCTTGGCTGCCCACATGGGAGAAACATTATGGGTTGGATTATCGCGCTGATCGTTGGCGGCGTTGCAGGTTGGCTGGCAAGCATGATCATGAGCCGCGACGCCTCGATGGGCATCATTATGAACATCGTCGTCGGCTGCATTGGTTCGGTGGTCGGCAATCTGATCGCCCGCCCGCTGCTCGGAATCAGTGGCAGCGTGCAGGAATTTTCGATCACCGGCCTGGTTATCGCCGTCGTGGGCGCGGTGGTTCTGCTGGGTATTCTCAATCTCATTCAGCGCGGCAGGGTTCGCTAAGCACCAAGGATCAGAACCTGTTAACCGCACCGGGGTCGGTGGGTGTGCCCTTCGTCTAGGCTGAAAGTCACCCGTCGATGCGGGCATTGCCGGACATGGTTTGCCGATCTATCAGCCATTGCACACGGTGACTTATACGGGTAATACACTCGGCAACGCCGGGGTCCCTGTTCGGGATAGCCCTGCGTGAGGGAATGGCGATGAACTACGAGACGACGATCACAGCCGAAGCGGCAGACGGCGTGGCGACCGATTACAGCGGTGTGCGCTCGCTTGAAGCGCCCGCGATTCCGCGCTGGCTGATCCTTGGCGGGTTGGGCGTGTTCGGCCTGCTGCTGGCGATTGCCGCCTATTTTGCGCTGGCAGGCGGGGAGCCGACCGCCGTCGCCGACGACAATTCCCAAGCGGCAACCGTCACCGTGGTCACACCGGGCAAGACCACGATTTCAGGCGAGATCGAGGCCCCCGGCACGCTGGCTGCGCGCCGGCCAATGCCCGTGGGCGTGGTCGGTGAAGGCGGGCAGGTGCTGCGGGTGACCGTGGATGCGGGCGATTGGGTGCAGCAAGGCCAGGTGCTGGCGGTGATCGACCGATCGGTGCAGGTCCAGCAGGCCGAAGCGCAATCCGCTTTGCTCGATGTTGCCCGCGCCGATGCCAATCTGGCCCAGGCCAATCTGGATCGGGCGTCGCAATTGGTGGCGCGCGGGTTCGTGTCCAAGGCCGATGTTGATCGGCTGACGGCCACGCGCGATGCCGCTATGGCGCGGATCAAGGTGTCCGAAGCGCAGCTGCGTGAGCAGCGGGCGCGCAACCAGCGGCTCAACATCCTCGCGCCTGCCAGCGGCTATGTTCTCGCCCGCGCGGTTGAGCCGGGTCAGACCGTTGGCGCGGGCAGCCCATCGCTGTTCACCATCGCCAGTGGCGGCGAGATGGAAATGCTCGCGCAGCTCTCCGAAGAACAGCTGTCCAAGCTTGCGGTCGGCACCTCAGCCAGCATCACGCCAACCGGTTCGGACCAGAGCTTCACGGGCCAGATCTGGCAGCTGGCCCCGGTGATCGATCAGGCCACCCGGCAGGGCACGGCGCGGATCGCATTGAGCTTCAATTCCGCGCTTCGCCCAGGCGGCTTTGCCACAGCCCGCATCGCCAGCGGTGCCTTCACCGCCACCCTGCTGCCCGAAAGCGCAGTGCTGGCGGATGATGACGGCAGCTTCGTCTATATCATCGACAAGGATAACAAGGCGGTGCGCCGCGCGGTGAAGACCGGGGCCGTGACCGAAAATGGCGTCGCCATTACCTCTGGCCTTTCGGGCACAGAGCGGGTGGTGCTGCGCGCGGGCGGCTTCCTCAACCCCGGTGAAACGGTCAACCCGCAGCCGTTCAAGAAGTAAGCATCCATCCCGGCGCGGCTGTTCCGCGTAACTGACGGGGTTCAGATTCAAGTCCCGCGAAGCACAGGCAGAAACATTATGGC
>JAKFWB010000521.1 GCA_021732945.1 Porphyrobacter sp. | reverse complement strand
GAAGACTGGCTGATCATCGCCTCAGGCGACAATGAGACGAGCGAAGTGCGCCTCGTGCCCGCCGCCAACCCCACCGCCGCGCCGATTGTGGTGAAGCCGCGCAAGAAGGGCGTCGAATACTCGGTCTATGTCCGCGATGGCGTGCTGTGGGTGTGGACCAATGATGATAACATCAATTTCCGCCTCGCCAAGGCCGATCTGAACAGCCCAGGCGATTGGCAGACGGTGATCGCGGGGTCGGACGAATTCTATCTGACCGGGTTCGACCTGTTCAAGGATTTCTACGTCACCGAAGGACGGTTGAACGGCCTCGATCAGGTCCAGATGCGCCAATATGGCGATGCGGCGAAGATCACGCCGATCACCTTCCCCGAAGCGAGCTACACCGCAGGCCTGGCCAACAACCCGGAATATGCGGTGAGCAAGCTGCGGCTGTCCTACCAAAGCATGGTCACGCCGAGCACGGTGTTCGATTATGACGTGGCGTCCGGCGGCTTTGAACAATTGAAGCAGCAGGAAATCCCGAGCGGATACGATGCCAGCCTCTACACCACCGAGCGGGTGAGCGTGCAGGCGCGCGACGGGACGATGGTGCCGGTGAGCATCGTGATGCGCAAGGATCGGGCGGAGATCCTGAAAAAGGCCGGGATCGAAGGTCCGGGGCCGCTGCATCTCTATGCTTATGGTGCCTATGGCTATGCCATCCCGCCGGGCTTTTCGACCACGCGCCTCAGCCTCGTGGATCGCGGCTTTGCCTATGCCATCGCGCATATTCGCGGCGGGGATGATCTCGGGCGGCGCTGGTATTTGCAGGGCAAGCTGTTTGAACGCACCAACACCTTCAACGATTTCGTCGATGCCGGGCGCGGGCTCATCGCCAAAGGCTACACCGCCGAAGGCATGGTGACCGCCAGCGGCGGATCGGCCGGCGGCGAGCTGATGGGAGCGATCGTCAATCAGGACCCCAAGCAATATGGCGCGATTGTCGCGCATGTGCCCTTCGTCGATGTGCTGAACACGATGCTCAATGAAAAACTGCCGCTCACCCCCGGCGAATGGCAGGAATGGGGCAACCCCATCGAGAGCAAGGAGGCGTTTGCCTATCTGCTGTCGTACTCGCCCTATGATCAGGTGGTCGCGAAGGATTACCCGCCGATGCTGGTGACCGCAGGCCTCAACGATCCTCGCGTCACCTATTGGGAACCCGCCAAGTGGGTCGCGAAGCTGCGTGAGGTGAAGACCGACGACAACCTGCTGCTGATGAAAACCAACATGGGCGCAGGCCATGGCGGGCAGTCAGGGCGGTGGAACAGCCTCAAGGAAACGGCGGAGGAATTCGCCTTTATCCTGTGGCAGATGGGGATGGCCCCGAAGGAGTGACCGCGCAAAACACCTTCATCCGCACCTTCACCGCGTTTCCCGAGCACATCGACGAGCTTGGCCATGTCAACAACACGGTGTGGGTGCAGTGGATTCAGGACATGGCAACCGCCCACTGGGACGCCGTCGCCCGACCCGAAGATCGCGCGGCCTTCTTCTGGGTCGTGGTGCGGCACGAGATCGATTATCGCGGCAATATTGCCGAGGGTGAGGTTGTCTCCGCCTCCACTTGGATTGAAGGCCCCGCGATGGGCGCGAAGTCGCTGCGCCGGGTGGAATTCGCCGATGCGCACAGCAAGCGCCTCGTCAGTGCCGCGACCACCTGGGCAATGATCGACCGCGCGACCGGACGGCTGGCGCGCGTGCGGCCCGAGGTGCTGGCACCGTTCCGCGCCGAAGACCTCCTCCGCTCATCCTGAGCCTGTCGAAGGATGCGGCGCAACGGTCGTCCCCTAATGCTTCGACAAGCTCAGCATGAGCGGAGGTCGGGAAAGTCCTAGGCTGCGCCGCGATTCGTGCCCGGCCCCCGCCCGCGCGCCGCGCCTTTGAAAACGGTCTGGCGCTCATAGGCCAGCCGGTTGCGTCCCGAAGCCTTGGCTTCATACATCAGCGCGTCGGCGCGCGCGTAGAATTCGGCAAAGGCCATGGCGTGCTGGCTTGAATCGCTCATCACAACCACGCCCATGCTGGCGGTGACCGGCAGATCCAGCCCCGGCACCTGATTGGCAATCCGCATCGGAATCGCGCGCCGTAACGCCTCAGCGCGCTCGAGCGTGTGTTCGCCGCGCAGCAGCACCACGAATTCCTCGCCGCCCAATCGCACCGCAATCGAATCGCGATCGGCATTGGCGCGAATCGCATCGGCGCAGGCGATCAGCGCCGCATCGCCCACCTGATGGCCGTGGAGGTCATTGATCGCCTTGAACCGATCAAGGTCGATCAGCGCGAAGGTGTTGAAGCCCTGCCGCAGCAGTTCGTCAAACCGCGCCTCGATCGCGCGGCGGTTCATCAGGCCGGTCAGCGAATCGCGGGTCGAAATCTGTTCGAGGAACCGAGCTTCGGTCAGCGCAGCATCGCGTTCGTGCCGCAACGCCAGAAAACGGTCGGCAATCGCGAGGCTGATCACCACCACCTCGATCCCGATCGCCACATACAGCATCTGATCATAGCTCGCCGGGCCGACATACCAGCCCAGACCGCGCAGCAACCGCTCGGTCGAAGCGATGATGATCGGAGCCCACGCCACCAGAATGAAGCGCGCCGAACGGCTACCGCGCAGCACGGCTTCGATCACCGCCGAGGTCACCACGATGATGAACGGGATGAAAGTGATGAAATACCCGCGATCGTCGAAGGGCTGGGTCACATCAAACTGCAAGGCAAGAAAGCCCGGCACGGCCATGGTGAAATAGCCGACCATGATCGTCACCCGGCGCATCAGCCGCGACTGCGCGCCGCGTTCCAGGAAATTGGCCACAAACAGCGCGGCCAGCCCGCCTGCGATCGCATAGGACAGCGGAGCCAGCACCGCGATCAGCGCCAGTGGCAGCGCCACCATCGCCGATACCAACCCGCCCGCAAACATCACATAGACCATCATCGAGGCAACCAGCCCCGCGTGCAGCAGGACGAACCGTTCGCGCAGCACGACATAAAAATTGACGTCGAACAGCAGGGGAAGCGTCAGCATGCCCATGACAAAGGCGAGCAGCACCAGATTGACCGGTCGCCATTGGGTCTTGGTCTTGTCGTGGGTGATCCGCGCTTCGCTCATCAACGGCACGGAATGCGGCGCTTCGATCCGCACCAGCAGCATTCTGGTCTGTTCGGTGATTTCCGGCAGAGGCAGTTCGAAGACTGGCCCGTCGGCAAAGGGACGACCATCATTCTGGCCATAGCGCTCGCTGCGCATGGTGCCATCATCGTCGACCGCATAGAATGTGATCGATGAGAACCGCGCAATCCGGGTGATGAGCTGGCGCGGTGCCAGCTCATCGTGCCAGCCTTGGGCATCGAACCGCAACCACATTGACGGCACGTCTGATCGCCAGTTTTCGTTGGTGCAGGTCCACTCACCCCGCGCGATCATGGCTGCGGCGGTGCGATCAACCGGGGCCGCAGCGTGGCAGGAGGGGGAAAAGCTGGGCAGATCGCGGTCGTGATCATGCGCGCCCTCATGCGCGGCAGCAGGCCGCACGGCGAACATCGCCAGCAGCATCGCAGCCACGCAAAACCGGATCAGGATGCGCATTCCTCGCATGCCACAGAGCTACGATCAAAGCTGTTACGATGCCGTTAAGCGCGGCGCATCCATTTTGGAGGAAATTCGTTTCAAACCATGCTTTTGCCAGCGATCGGCAAGCGTTGGTGGCCCGTGGCTGGTGGCGGGATTTTTGAGCAGTCACTGCGTCATGTCGCTGTCATCAATTGCGCCTAGCGGGCAAGCAAGGATAGGAACCGGAATGATGATGGCCCACCGTACCCCAGCCTTTGCCAGGATCGGCGCCGCGCTGGCGTTGGCCAGCTTTGCCCTGACCGCTTGTGATGGGGGCGGCATCCGCAATTCGGTACATGCTGTCGGGTCGTCCACCGTCTATCCCTTCGCGACCGTGGTGGCCGAAAATTTTGCCCGGTCGAACACGGATTCGCGTTCACCGCTGATCGAATCGACTGGCACCGGCAACGGCATCCAGCTGTTCTGTTCGGGGCTCGGGCCCAACACGCCCGACATGGCCAACGCCTCGCGCCGGTTGAAGCCGTCCGAATTCGACAAGTGCGTGGCCAATGGCGTTGACGAGATAGTCGAATTGCAGGTCGGGCTGGACGGGATTGCGTTTGCCTCGGCCAAGGGCGGGATCGTGCTGAACCTGTCCCCCAAGACGGTGTACGAGGCGCTGGCCGCCAAGCCCTATGGCAAGCCGCAGACCGCCAAGACCTGGAAGGATGTCGATCCGGCGCTGCCGTCCGATCCGATCATCGTTTACGGCCCGCCCAGCACATCGGGCACGCGTGATGCGCTGAAGGAACTGGTGCTGGAAGTCGGCTGCGTGACGAAGCCTGCCATGGCCGCGCTGAAGAAAAGCGATGAGGACAAGTTCAAGCAAGTCTGCACCGAAGTGCGCAGTGATGGCGGCTATGTCGATCAGGGCGAACAGGACAATCTGATCGTCCAGAAAATCACCGGCAACCCGCGCGCGGTGGGCGTGTTTGGCTACTCCTACCTCGAAGAAAACCTCGATAAGGTGCAGGGCCTGCCGATGAGCGGGGTCGATCCGACCTATGACAACATCGCCAACTTCGCCTATCCGGGTGCGCGGCCGCTGTATGTTTATGTCAAGAAAGCGCATATGCGCGCGATACCGGGCCTTGGTGGCTATCTGGCCGAATGGGTCAAGAGCTGGGGCAAGGACGGCCCGCTCGCCGCGAAGGGCATGGTCGCGATGCCTGCCGACGCGATGGCCGCCAACGCCGCCAAGGTGCGCGATCTGCCGCTGCTGACCAAGGCCGAACTCGAAGCCAAGTAAGCCTGTGGTTGCAGTGCTGCGTGCGAGGGGGTAGCCTGCCCGGCATGAGCGCGCGCAAGATTGCTACCTGGCACGATGCCGACCTGATCGATGCGGCGACGCGGGATCGGCTGCTGGCATACGAGGCAGCGCATGCTCGCCCGCTGGCGTTGTGGGCGGTGTTCGGGATCGGCGCGCTGGCAATCGGGCTGGGGCTGATCTCGGTAATCGCTGCCAATTGGGAAGCAATTCCGGGGCAAGTTCGGCTTGGCGTGCACCTTGCGCTGATTGTCGCAGCACTGGCTGCGCTTTTCTGGAGCGAAGCGCGGATTGCGGCGACAACGCCGTGGGCGGCCGAAGCGTTGCTGTTCGTCACCGCCGCGCTGGGCCTCACGTTCTTTGGACATCTGGGGCAGGTCTATCAGACGTCCTCGCCGCTGTGGCAGCCCTTGGCGACATGGCTGGTGCTGTTTGCACCGCTGCTGCTGCTGATGGGGCGCAGCTGGCCGAGCGCGCTTGCTGTGCTGGGCGGGGCAGTGTGGTGCGTGTGGGACTATGCTGACGCCGTGATCGGACATAGTACGCCTACGCCCGGCACGGGGCTGATAGCGTGGGCTGCCTTCGTTGTCGCACTACCACTCGCCTTGGCGCCGCTGGCTGCATGGCTGCGGGGGCGCAGCGACCGGCACGATTTCTGGCGTCGGCTTGAACAAGTGACGCTGGCCTATGCTGTGGCCGGAGCGTCGCTCGCCGCCATTGGAGCCAGCATGGGCGAAGTCGACAGTGACAATTTGACTCGCGGTGCGGTGGGTATGCTGGTCAGTGGCGCAACCGCAGTATTGACCGGGCTTGGCGTGATAACGGCGCGGTCCGGCGTTTCCGGGCGAATGGCGGGCACAATCATCGCATTGTCCGGGCTCGTGCTGCCACTCGCATGGGGCACAGATCACCTTACCGTCCCCCCAGCCGCGCTGTTTATGGCGCTGTGGATCGGTATCGCTGCCGCCGCGCTGATGGCGGGCTGGCGCGGGGTTTTCCAATTGAGCGTGGCCGCGATCGCGCTGCGGCTTATCATCCTCAGCTTTGAATTGGCGGGCGATCTTCTGACAAGCGGCTTTGGATTGATCCTATCGGGCCTTTTGATCGTCGGCGTGGCGTGGGTGGCGGTGCGGGTGTCGAAGACCTTCGCCCCGCCGGGCGGGGGAGCCGAGGCATGAACCGGCTCGCACGTCTCGCTGCCGTAATCGTCCCGGGGCTAGGCCTTGCTGTGCTGTGGGCGACCAGCCACCAGATCTATAACCAAGGCACTGACTGGGAGGTGCCGATCGACGGATATGACCCGCGCGATTATCTGCGCGGGCACTATGTCGAGTTTAGTTATGATTGGCCGGGGATCGATGAAAGCGAAATTCGCGCGCTGGATGTGGATCAGGTCGCTGATGCAACGACTAGTGCTGCGATGACTGACGCGTTGTGCCTGGAAGGTACCGCCCCGCGCCTGACCAGGGCGCGCTGGCTATCCGACGGAGAGGCCTGCGCCCATCCCGTGCGCGCCGATAAATCAGGGGTCTATGGAACAAGCGCGCTGGTGAACGGGCGGCTCTATGTCGAACAAGATCGTGCCCGCGCGCTCGACGTGGAATTGCGGAAGCGTGACCAGAATGTGTTTGTGACCATCCGACAGCGTGATGATGGCAGTTTCACGCCGATAGCGATCCGCTTCCGACCCTTCACTCCGGAAGAGCGCGAACTTCGCAATGCGCAGGACGCGGCAGAGGCCGCTGGCCCCGTCGAACCTAGCGGAAATCCTCGCCCGTTGCCGCAATCCGCACCTTGAGCCCGGCCTGACAGATATTCTGAATCTCGATCCCCGGGTGGGCGTTGACCTCGATCACCAGAGGGCCATCGTTCACATCGAGCACGATGTCCGCCCCGCAATAGCCCAGCCCCACCGCCGGGCCGCATCGTGAAGCGAGCTCCAGCACGCGCTCCCAGCCCGGAATCTCGAACCCGATCAGCAGCACGCCGGTATCGGGGTGATGCGTGATCGGCGTGCCTTTCACCACCGCGCGGGTGATCTTGCCGGTGACCATGTCGATCCCCGCGCCAATTGCGCGCT
>JAKFWB010000019.1 GCA_021732945.1 Porphyrobacter sp. | reverse complement strand
CAGACGATCAACCGCGATATCGCCTCGATCAAGGCCTGCCTCAACCGCGCCGTCGAATGGGAGCTGATAGACCGCAATCCGCTGGCGCGGGTCAAGAAGGCGCGGGTCGATGACATGCTCAAGGTCCGCTATCTCTCCGAGGCGGAAGCGATACGCCTGCGTCAGGCGCTCGATGCCCGCGAGGAACGCCGCCGGGCCGAGCGCGACAGCGCCAACCGGTGGCGCGAGGAGCGCGGCTATGTGCTGCTGCCGTCGCTGCGCACGGTCGCCTTCACTGATCACCTGAAGCCGATCGTGCTGCTCTCGCTAAACACGGGCTGCCGCCGGGGCGAGCTGTTCGACCTCACCTGGTCGAATGTCGACTTCGACCGGCGTATCATGACGGTGACCGGCGCGACCGCCAAGTCAAAGCGCACCCGGCACATTCCGCTCAACCGGCAAGCAACCTCGATCCTGCGCAATTGGCGGGCGCAATCGGTGACAACCGACGGGCTGGTCTTCTGCAATGATGCAGGCGAGCGGTTCGACCGGGTCAACACCTCGTGGCGCGCGCTGCTCATCCGCTTCATCGTCGATCTCGAAGCGGGCAAGTCTACGCTGCAACTGCAAAAGGCGCTGCATGTCGTCCGCACGCTGGGGTGCACGGTCACGATAGTGCCGCCGCTAGGTGGCAGATGAGCGACCGCCTCGCTGTCTGGCGGGAAGGGCGAGTTGCCGGTATCGCCGGGCGCTAAGCGCCCGGCTGCACCTCCTTCGTCTCATCATCCAGCGGCGTCCGCAGCACGATCCGGCCATTGATCGGCACGACCTCGAGCTGCAGCGACAGGCCCTTGCGGTCGCGGTGAAACCATGCGGCTCCTACCTTGGTCCAGAAGGCCTTCTCGCCGCGATTGCTGACATGCCAAGCGATGAAATCCGGAGCCTTGGGCTCGGGCGCGCTGGCGGGTGCGGATGCTTGGGTAGTGCGGGCCATGAGAAGTTCCTTTCGTGTTGGTGGCTCGTTGCACCGAACAGAAAGGCTGCGGGACAAAGGGCGCGGGGTCATGTCCAACACGGGTGACGGAACGGAACCGGCGCGGGCCGGACATTGACCCTCGACCGCGTGCGGCCAGTGCGGGTGCTCAAAAAGAAGCCGCCAGACCGAAGGGCACTCACGCCAGTCCCTTTATCCCTCGCTTGCACCGCGCCGCGCTCTGCCCCAAGCCTTTGTCATGGCAATGGAAGGCACCGCACGAAAACGCTGGAGCGAGGAGGAGACCCCAGTCCACCGTCCCCATCAGAACAGAGACAGCTGCGCCTTCTCGCCTGCGACGAACAGGACAGGCGGACCGACCATCACAAGTTCCCGTCCGGCGTGACGCACGGTGATGCCGTCATAGAACCCCGCCTGATCACCCCGCGCGCGATCGCCATCGCGACACCGTTCATGATAGCTGCGCGCTATGCCGCCATAGAGCAATGGATGCACAAGCCGGTACGCCTCAGCCCCCGCAGGGCCTGTGCCGACACAGACCCAAGGCTCCCCGGCGTATCGGAACGGCTTGCGGATGGGCTGCCCCATGCCGATGCGGTCGGCGCTGTAGCTGGCGCGAATATCGCCCTCACCGATTTGCCTTTCGCTGGCGTGGCACCACGCACCGTAAGCAAGGCGTGAGGGTTCCACCGTGTGGGAGCGGACAGCCATATCAATACTCGCTCGCCAGCATGATGGTCAGCACCCGCCGCGTGGCGGCGGGATCGGCAGGGTCTTCGCTGCCAAAGCGCAACGCGCGGTCATAGGCATCGATCTTCCAGAACACCGTCACCGCCACTTCAACAGGTCGCGAACTCGACCAGACACCGTCCAGCCCCTGATAGATCGCGCCGAAGTCGCGCTCGCCATAAGGATCATTGTCGGGCGTGAAGGCATCGAAGGTCTCGACCAACTCGCACAGCCGCGACTGGTCGGCCTCGGGCAAGGCCCGAATGCCCTCGGTCGACACCACCACACTGGCAATCCCCATGGCGCGGCGCGCCAGATCATTGAGTCGTGCAATCCGCTCGGCGCGGGACAGCACCTCGCCGCTCATGACGCAATGCTCCCGCCGCATTCGCACAGCCGCACCAGCTCGCCGAAATCCTCGCGTTCGCCAAGCTCGTCCGCCAGCTGCTGCACCGCCACCAGCGGCAAGCCATTGTCATGCGCCAGCATGCGCAGCCAGTCCTCCCGGCACTCGGCCCCGCATGCGCGGTAATTCAAGATCAGGTCACCCATGGTCCAAACTCCATCCGGCAAAGCCGCATCCGTCACGCGGCATGCGGCTCTGCCTTCCGGCGAGGATGGGAGGGGGAGGGAAAGCCCCAATCGATGCCCTGGCGCGGGCCAGCGGGCGAAGCCCGCCACACGGGGGCGTCTATTGGGGTTTGGGAACGAGAGGGCAAAGCCCTTGGCGTTCCCCTCAAGGATCGCCGCAGCGATCCGCACAAGAACGGCGCCCTTGCACGGCGCGAAGCCGCCGGACGCCCTGCGCGCGGGCCAAGTGGGCCAGCGGGCGTCAGGCAATGAGGGAGGCCAGAGCGCCTGCGGGTTAGCTCATGAACGCCGCGCCCTCAGGAGCATGGCCACCGGCCATGCGGGACAGAGCGCGTCCTCCAGAAATTCCCGCTCCGCTTTCATTCGCTCCTGATCGTCACCCGGATGGGCCGGGACTACAGGCCCGGTCCGCGCAGCGGATAGTGCAGGTTGCCCGGCAGGGTAGCGGCAACGCGTCTACTTTCTCAAACATCTCACAAGGATGAGTTTTCTGGTTCCGTATCTCCCCTTCAGAAGCTAGGCATGTCGCAGGTGCACTGGGGTGCGGGAGGCTTTGGCAAAACAATCATGCAGTCGGGAATTCGTGATAACCGCGGCCGGGGTACAGCGGCCAGCTTTCTGGAAGAACGCGTTGAGGCGGGTAGCGAATTGTCAGTTGTCTCGGCCTATTTCACCAGCTTTGCTTATGCCCGCCTGTCCAAGACTCTCGACGAGATTGGGAAAATGCGTTTCCTGTTCGGGGAGCCGCGTTTCATCGACAGCGTCGAAGGTGAGAGCCTAAATCCTCCGGCCTTTTCAATCAGTGAAGACGGCTTAGCGTTGACCGAGGGACTGCGGACCTCCGGCACGGCTATTCAATGCGCCCAGTGGATCAGGGACAAAGCGGAGATCCGCTCGATCAAGCGCGCTGGGTTGATGCATGGCAAGCTCTACCATGTGCATGATGGGAAGCGTGATCATGCGCTGGTCGGCAGCTCCAATTTCACGATCAAAGGCCTCGGTCTGACCGAAGAACCGAATATCGAATTGAACCTAGTGGTCGATTCCGACAGGGACCGCGATGACCTGTTGGCCTGGTTCAATGAAATCTGGTCCGACGACACCTTGACCGAGGACGTCCGGGATGAAGTGCTCGAACGGCTCGAACGGCTATATAAGCATAACAGTCCGGAGTTCGTCTATTTCAAGACGCTCTATCATCTTTTCGGCCAGTTCCTCGCTGACCAGGTGGTTGAGGAAGAAAAGCTTAATCAGGTGCGGTTCAATGAAACCGCTATCTGGCAGATGCTATTTGATTTCCAGCGGGACGGATTTCGTCTTGTTAAGAACAGAATTGAACGCTTCGGCGGATGCATTCTTGCTGATAGTGTTGGCTTAGGCAAAACATTTACAGCTCTAGCTGTGATCAAGTGGTATGAACTAAGAAACCAGCGGGTTCTTGTTCTGTGCCCAAAAAAGCTGCGCGACAACTGGACTGATTATCTTGCTCAAAACAACAGTGAAACCAACCCACTCCTAGCGGACCGGTTCTCCTATACCGTGTTGTCCCACACAGACCTGACGCGTATTTCCGGCAAGGTCGGTGATATCAATCTTGGGTCGTTCAATTGGGGAAATTATGATCTCGTTGTTATCGACGAATCCCACAATTTCCGGACGGCATCGCGCGGTAAAACGAACGGCGATGGATCGGATTATCGACCGAGCCGATACGAGAAGCTGATGAACGATGTCATCAGCTCTGGCATCAAGACAAAGGTGCTGATGTTGTCAGCGACGCCGGTCAACAATGATCTTTCCGACTTGAAGGGGCAGCTCGATCTCGTGCTCGCCAGCAAGCCCGACGCCTTCCTCGACCTCGGGATTGTCAACTTTGCAGGAGTGATCGGCGACGCTCGCCGGAAGTTCAAGGACTGGCTCAAAGCGGGCGGGAAAGACCGCGGTGGGTTGATCGCGCGGTTGCCGCCGTCCCTCTTTAGCCTGCTCGATGGGGTAACCATTGCCCGATCACGCCGCCATGTGGAGCGGCATTACGCGTCGGCGATGGGCGCAATCGGACATTTCCCAGAGCGGGAGCGACCGGAATCCATATTCGCGCAGATCGATACGCAGGGCGAGTTTCCCGCTTTTGCCCACGTCCATGATGAAATCAGCGCTTTGCGGCTTTCGCACTTCTTGTGACAGTGCTCGCGTGGTGCCGTCGGGAAGCCGCTCCTGGCCCGGAATCTCGCCCTGAGCGATGCGGGCCTTGTAGGCGTCGAGCGAACGGAGGTTCGCAGCGACCTCGGAATCTTCCGTCAGATCTTCGATCTCTGGTTCGGTCCGCCGCTTGGCCTGATTGTTCGACAAGAGGAATGCAACGCCACCAGTCATGAGGGCTGCTATCCCTTGGACATGGTGGTCAGGTGCGAAAGCGACTTCGACCGCTAGGAGGCACCAGCCGACTGACACGCCGCGCGCGATGGCAAGGTAGCTTTGTCTGCGTGCGCCTGCTCTGGCAGCTTCCTTCATTTTGTCCGCCACGTCTGGCGGAATGATCGCATCGAAGGCGGTGCCAGCAGGCTTCTTGAGGAAGGCGACGAAGCCGTCCCTGACTTTCACGAACTCGGAATGTCGAAGGGGAAGCTGGTCTTGCATCGGCCTCGCGAATCTACGCCGCGGAAGCGCCAGTCACAATTCCAAATCGCCGCAAGATTGTGTGCGTCGGCGGTGCAACGTGTTTCGCGATGTTACTCTGGGCTGCACCACCAGCGCACCACCAGGCCGAAAAAATGCTCAGAAAGTTTCGAGGAGTGTGAGCTAAGTCCTTGTCCACTGGTCGGGACGAGAGGATTCGAACCTCCGACCCCCACACCCCCAGTGTGATGCGCTACCAGGCTGCGCTACGTCCCGTTCCAGTGGAGCGGGGCCTATAGGGCTGGGATGGCGGGCTGGCAAGCCGGTTTGGAAGGGGTGTGCGGTGTGGCTTACTTGCATCGCTTGCATCCCGGCGCGATTGCCGGGCGCTTGCATTGCTGCTAGGCGCGCCCACTTGAACGACGGGGCGAATGCCTTGCTTATCTTTCACGGGATTCTGACGGATTTTATCGCATGACATTTGACCTTCTAGCCGCCGCTGGCGCGGGCGCTGCTGCTGCGCCGCCTGCATGGATCAGCTTCCTGCCGATCGTCGGCATGGTCGCGATCTTCTGGTTCCTGATCATCCGCCCGCAGATGAAGCGGCAGAAGGACCACCAGCTTAAGGTCGCCGCCATGAAGAAGGGCGATCAGGTCGTCACCGCAGGCGGGCTTGTCGGCAAGGTGATCAAGGTGGATGACGTCTATGTCGAGCTGGAACTGGGCACCAATGTCCGGGTCAAGGCGGTCAAGGCCACGATTGGCGACATCATCCCGCCCGGCGGCACGCCTGCCAACGATTGATCCGGCTGCTGCGATGCTGGCTGCCAACCCCCTTTCCTGCGCGTGAGAACCTGACGCAATGCTCGAATTCCCCCTCTGGAAAAAGCTTAGCCTGTGGGGCCTTACGCTGGCCGCATCGGTGCTGGCGCTGCCTTCCTTGTTCAATGTGGCGGGGCTGGATTGGCCGACCGCGCTGCCCAGCCCGCAGGTCAATCTGGGGCTTGACCTCGCGGGCGGATCGCACCTGCTGCTTGAAGCCAAGGCGGATGACGTTCGTGCGCAGCGGCTTGAGAACATGGAAGAAACTGTCCGCCAGCTGATGCGCAATGCTAAGCCCCGGATCCGCATTGGCGATGTTTCGACCGGCGATGGGCGCTTGTCGTTCATTCTGGATGACGCAGGCGAGATTGACCGCGCGCGCGGGCTGATCGAACCGGCGATGCAGGGGCAAAGCACCACCCGCGAATGGGAACTGACGGTGGTTGATGGTCAGCGCATGGTGCTGAAGCAGACCGATGCCGGTGTGGAGCAGGCGATTGACGACGCGATGGCGAGCGCCACCGAAGTGGTCCGCCGCCGGATCGATGAATTGGGCACCCGCGAGCCGACGATCATTCGGCAGGGCGATACCCGGATCGTGGTGCAGGTGCCGGGTCTGGAAGATCCCGAAGCGCTCAAAAGCCTGCTCGGCCAGACCGCGCAGCTTGAATTCAAGCTGGTTGATCTCAACGCTCTGCCGGAAAATGTGCAGGCCGGGATTGCTCCAGCTGGTAGCGAGGTTTTCCCCTACGCGCCCGGCACCCCGCAAGAAGGCCAGTTTGAGGCGGTGCGCCGTCTGGGCGGCATCCGCGGTGACAGCCTGACGGGCGCGCAGGCCGGGGTTGATCCGAACAACAACCAGAATGTCGTCAACATCACCTTTGATGCGCAGGGCGGAGCCAAGTTCGCCAAGCTGACGACCGAAAACGTGAACAAGCCCTTTGCGATCATCCTTGATGGCGAAGTGCTGTCTGCGCCGAATATCGAAGGGCCGATCATCGGCGGGCGGGCGCAGATTTCGGGCAGCTTCACACCTGAATCCGCCAATGAACTGGCGATCGCGCTGCGTTCAGGGGCGCTGCCGGTGCCACTCGCTGTGGTTGAGGAACGCACGGTCGGGCCAGATCTTGGCGCGGACTCAATCCGCAAGGGCCTGCTGGCGATGGCGATTGGCAGTATCGCAGTGATCGCGCTGATGATTGCCACTTATGGCCGCTTTGGCGTTTATGCGACCATCGCGTTGGTGTTCAACGTGCTGATGCTGCTCGGGCTGATGGCGGTGGGC
>JAKFWB010000193.1 GCA_021732945.1 Porphyrobacter sp. | reverse complement strand
CACCGCCTGCGGCCAGCACCGCAAGGAATGCCCAGAGCCCTGTGTTGCTGCTACCACCGGTCGGGATGACCGGGCGGACATCAGCGGACTGATAGTCACGGCCATTATCGGGCGAAGTGTTCGCTGATGCGCTCATCCCTCACCGCCACTCTGCGGGGCAGCACGCGCACTGCGCCGGGCGGTGGCCTTGGCCTTGTCGATCCGGAACACCAGTTCTTCATGCACCCGATCGATCACGAAGAGCCCATCGCGCATATAGCCGTCAACGACCTCCTCTTCGCCGGTAGGCCCAATCGCGAACACCGCAGGCAGCGATTGTCCGGGTGCATATTCGATCACGGTCTTGGCCCCGTTGTCGCGGATCGAGGCCGGACGGACCGACTGATCGCCGCGCAGGCGATAGGTCCAGTCGAGCCCGGTCAGATCGGTTTGGCTCTGTCCGAGCTGCGCCTGCGGTCCGGCAGAGCCTCCACCGAATTGCAGCCGCACCAGATAGGCAGCCTGAAGCCCATCGCCGGTCTCGAGCAGAAAGCTGTAGGCGCGCCGGTCGGTCTCGACCGTCAGGTTAGCCGGCACGGCGCCGACCAGGGGGGTGATCTGAAAGCTGTCGGCTTCGGCTGATACGGCAACTTCCCACGCCGGACTGCCGCCGAGGGTCGCGCGCTGAATGGTCTCTCCGGGCTCGAGCATCACAGTCAGCGCTGTCTGCGGCAGCGCGGTCAGCACCAGTTGTTCCCCCGGTCGCCATTCGGCGGTCTGGATGCGCGGGGTCTCGGGGCCCGGAATGGGGAACACTTGTGCGGTCAGCGGAGCAGTGCTCAGGAGCATGAATGACGCTGCGGCAAGAACAGACTTCATGGCGTCGCCCCCGCAACACCGTCCCGGTCGACGCCGTTGACGATGCCCTCTTCCGGGATGGTCTCGGCATCGCGGCGATAGGCGGTGACCTGGAACCCTAGCGGATTGATGTAGCGGTCCTCTGCGCTCATCTCGGCGGCACTGAAACTGAAGTTGACCACGGCCGCCCAGTGGTTCGGCGGCTGCGGCGAGGCACCGAGATCAATGCGGGTTGTCATGAACCGCACCAATGCTCTGCCCTCACCAAGGGTAGAGACGCTCTTCACCTGGGTTCGGATGGCGGCATTTCTTGGCAGCACTGCAAGAGGACTTCCCGGTGTCGCGGCATCCATGGCCCGCTGATAGGTCTCACGCACCGCTTGGCCTGACCACAGCGACACCTTGCGGTAGTCGTCCTGCAAGGTCGGCAGCGCGAAGCTCTCGCGCGCGATCACATATTGGACGAGGAACGAGCGGGTGAGCGCGGCATCAGGCGCCACCACCTGCGCATCGAGCGGGGCGAGCGCCTCGACATTGCCGGTCTGGCGGTCGACCAGCAGGGTGTAGGGCTCCACCGTCTTGAGCGGGACTAGGAAGACCAGGGCGACCGCCTCGAGCAACGCGACGATGGCGGCGATGATCGCGACAATCCACGCACGGCGATTGGACCGCTCCAAATCTTCGGTCACGCTGGCTGCCCAGCTGGCCGCGACCGGCAGGTCGGTCAGATCCTCGCTGAAATCCTGCTGCGGCGTCATGTTCATCAGCTGCGATCCCTTGCCTGCCCAGCGCGCGAGCTGCGCAGGGACGTGCGCCGATACGAGCTGCCAAGCCGGGGCGCGCCGCCATCGATGACCGGACCGGGTCCTCCAGAACCGCTTGCGACCTCGCTCATTCCGGACAGTCCGGTGCGCATCGACCGCTCATTGGCGATGGTCTGCTCGCGGCGCACCACATTCTCGACCGCAGTCCCGATCTGTTCGGCGCGCAGGATCGTAACCTCGCCTGAGCCCGTGCGAGCATTACCAATGACCTGCGGGACCAGTTGCGCTTCTGGCATCCGCGGGAAGTCAGGCAGCGTGAGCCAGCCTCGCGTGAACACCACCCGGGCTAGCAGCCAGATCATCATCAGCTGGACGATGGCAAAGGCGAGCATGATCGCGAACAGCTCGGTGGGGGCAGCCGGTATGGCATAGCCGAGCGAGCGCACCTTCAGCGCATCGGCAAGCCAGGGCTCGATGATGGCAAGCTCGACAGACAGGACGAGCGCCGCGCCGATCGAACCGGTCATGGTCAGCACCAAACCCTTGATCCAGCCTGCGACCAGCCCGCGCGTCCACGGGAAGAAATACAGTCCGGCAACCAGCGGCGTGAGCGCAAGCAGCAGGCCTGCGGCAATCCGCAACAGAGCCAAGGTCCCGATGGTACCGGCCAGAAACAGCAGCCGTGCGGAACCGAATGCGGTGTCGTCGGCAAGCGCGGAACTTTCGAAGGTGCCGCCAGGCGCTTCACTGTCGATCAGCGCGCCGAGATTGCGGCCCGCGCCGACCTCGGTCAGACGCACTATCGCATTGTCGGCGCGCTGCAGCCGCTCGGCCAGCCCCTCACCGGGCCGCGCATTGCCGCTTGCGGTCCCGATCGTGGTTGCAATCTCGACCGGTCCCTTGAGGGTTACGTCATAGATCACCGTCCGGAACGCGGGCCACGAGAAAGCCAGCGTCAGCACAATCCCGATCTTCAACACGTCGAACACCAGATCGCGCGCGCCCGGCGGCGGGCCGAACAGCAAGCGGATGCCAAACAGCGCAATGAACAGCGTGAGCAGGCTCGTCATCAACACTGACGCGGTCGAACCGGGCTGGCCGAGCGCCAGATAACCATAGGAGCCGATCACCTGCGCCTGACAATCGATATGCGCCAGCGTGCGCAGCAGGAAGCTGTCGCCGGTGATGATCGCCGGACAGGCCATCAGGCAGCCTTCTCGAGCAGCAGGTGAAGCCAGTTGGCCGGGTCAGGCCCGGTGCGGGTAACGAGTTCGTCAAACATCCGAACGGTCGACTCGCGGCCGGAGAGGATGGTGAGGATGTCGCTCTCGCCGGACAGATCGAGCCGCGCCACCACACTCTCTCGCCCGTGCCGGATCAGGAAGCAGTGCGAGCTGTCAGGGAGCGTGCGCACCAGATCGAACTCGTGGCGGCTGAGCCCGAACCCGTTGATGTAGTCTTCGGCGCGCGCCTTGGGGTTGATCATGAAGATCTGGGTCGCAGCCTGCTCGATGATTGCGCTGGCGATTTTACTTTCCAGCGCATCGGACGCGCTCTGGGTCGCGAACCCGACCACCCCGTTGCGCTTGCGGATGGTCTTCTCCCAGTCCTTGATCCGCCGCACAAATATATCGTCATCGAGCGCCTTCCAGCCTTCGTCGATGACGATGATCGCTGGGCTCCCATCGAGCCGCTGTTCGACCCGGTGGAAGAAGTAGAACATTGCCGGCGTGCGGGCTGTGGGATCATCGAGGATCGCGGTCATGTCGAACCCGACCGTGTCGGCAGCAAGATCGGTGAGGTCGCGCTCGTTATCGAACAGCCAGGCGCGCTCGCCTTCACCCCACCAGGGGCGCAGACGGGCGTGGAGATCATCGGGCTCAGGCCTGGCGCCGCCGCGGAACAGCTCCACCAGATAGCGCAAGCGGCGGCGTGCGGCAGGTTGAGCGAAACTGGTCTCGATCGAATCACGGATCTGGTCCAACTCGGCGCTGGTCGCTCCTCCTGCGAGCAAAGTAAGCCATTCGATCAGGAACTGTCGGTTGGCGGGCGTATCATCCAGCTGGAGCGGATTGAGGCCCGAGGGCGCATCTGGTCGGAGCCGGTCATACTGCCCGCCGATCGCGCGGATGAACAGCTCGGCCCCGCGGTCCTTGTCGAAGAAGATGATCCTTGGGGAGAACCGCCGTGCCTGCGCCAGCAGGAAATTGAGCACCACAGTCTTGCCCGACCCCGAGGGGCCGATCACCGTGAAGTTGCCAAGGTCGGCGCGGTGGAAGTTGAAGAAATAGGGTCCCGCCGCCGTGGTTTCGAACAGGGTCACCGCCTCGCCCCAGTGGTTGCCCTGAGCGCGCCCCACAGGAAAGTTGTGGAGGCTGGCGAGGCCGGCAAAGTTGGTGGTCGAGACCAGCCCGCGCCGACCGATATAGCGGAAGTTGCCAGGAAACTGTGCCCAGAATGCAGGCTCCAGCGCGATATCCTCGCGGACCGCATTGATCCCGAGATCGGCGAGGAGCGCGATCACCTCGGCGACATGACCTTCGAGACTTGCAAGATTATCGGCATGCACCGCAATAGACGTGTGGTGTTCCCCAAACCCGGCGCGCCCGGCAGCCACCTCATCCTTGGCGTAGGTAAGCTCATCGCGCAGCGACAGCGCTTCATCCTCCGCCGAGCGCATACGGCGCAGCGCCAGGTTCATCTGTCCAAGTGCAGCGGCGCGTTCGACCATGGCGAAGCTCTGGGTCACCTGCAGCTCGAACGGCAGGCGGTAGAGCTCGTCGAACATGCCGGGGAAGGTCGCACCAGGATAATCCTTGATCGAGACCATCGCTACAAACCGGCGCGCTAGGGGACCTGCCGGACCCAGCTCGACGCAATCCTGCCCGAAGCTGACCCGCCGCGCCGGGATGAAGTGCCCGAGATCACCATGCGGCAGCGCCACTGGGCGCAGGTCAGCATTGAACAGGCACGACAGGAACTCGAGCGGCTCGGAGCGCTTGCCATCGGGCGTGTCGTAGATACTAAGGAGCTGCGGCTCATAGGCGCCTAGTGAGGCCATCAGAGCTTCCCGAGCGCGGTCAAGTGCGTGCTTCTCTGCGGCGATCTGTCCCGCATTGCGCTTCGACTTGCCGGAGATGAGGCTGCGCAACCGATCGGCAATCCCGATCCGGCCTTGGAGCGGGCGGCGGATGATGGTGACGAACAGTTCGTTCACATAGAGCTGCTTGCCGCCAAGCCGCTCCTGCCAGCGCGCATCGAGCCGGGCCGAGAAGTCGTCAGCGGCCACCGGACGCAGCGCCGCATCTGCACGCCGCCGCACGACATGGTGGTAAATCGCAAAGCGCGAGGAACCAAGCGTGCGCAGCATCGCGTCTCGCAAGCCTGCCCGGTAGTTGAGCTCAGCGCTGTCGGCGGTCTCGAACAGCAGGCCGCCAAGCCGGATCGTCTGCATCAGCAGCCCGTCGCGGGTCTGGATGGTCACATCGTCGATATGCCGCGCGTACGGCAGGTGCGCCCCTGCCGGAGCCTCACGCGCGGCCACCTTCGGATTACGGGTCAGGGGCGGTAGGAATTGCATCGCCAGATCGCATGGTTCCGGACCCGCGGGCAGTTGCGCACCCGCGTGATCCAGAGGTCAAAGATGCGCGGCTCCTCAAGGCAGGCAAGCATGCCGATGCCATGGATCGCCAGCGCCGCCAGCAGCACCCACCAGGCGCGGAAGATCAGGAACAGCTCAACGCAGACGACCGCGTTGATGACGAAGAAGGTATAGGTGACCCCGGCAAACATCTGCGGGCGCGTGAGCGCGACGAACAGCGTATCCCGGCGAAGTTCCTCGGACATTGCGACCCCCGGCGAACAAGAACTTGCAGTCTGTATCATCGAACTGGAAAAGCAAGGCTTTCATTGCATAAGCCATCGGTAAGGCTGGTATTTGTCTCAAGCGGTTCAACGTTATGGGGCTGTCGGATTTCGCCAGTGTTGACCAAGGCGCTCGGGCTCAGTTCGTTTAGACAATAAAGGTGCGCTCGAACTTCATCGTTCGCTGAGAAGTGGGCCATTTGGCGGACCCTTGGCCCGATGATATCGCCGCAGATTACCATACTGCAACCCGATGTGGCTTTCTCGCCAAGCGACAATCAGTTGACCGGCTTGCCGCCCGGGTATGGATCGAACGGATTGCCCGTTGATGGGGTTCTCTCTGGCTTGGGGCCGAGGGCGGGCAATTCCTGCACCTCGATCGGTGCCGGGCTGGAAGGGAGCGCGGGAACTGGCGTATTCGGCAGAAATTCCATCATCGAGCGAGAAATTTCGGCGGCCCCAGTAAGGATAAAGCAACCTAGGATGACGAGACTGCCTCGCCGCAATGGGAGTCGTCCGGACAGCATGGTGAATGCCAGCACCGCGATTGTGATCAACAAGAGCGAGGTCAGGGCCGGGCCGGTAACGAGGCCCGTGACCCAGTCTGCCGCTGCGGTGATCACGGACATAGACAAGCGCCTACCCTCTGAAGCATCACTCGCCGCGAACCTACCGAGCAAGCACCGTCAACGATCCGCCTGTGATGTTCCCCGCCGTTGAATATATGCGGATATGGGTGATGGGACCGGGATTGTTGAAGAACCCCGTACGGTTCCCGAAAAATGGCTTCGGCGTGGGCGATTTGAGATTGGGGACGTGGAGAACGAAGCTTCGGGCCGAGGTTGCCCCCTGACCGCCGATGAAGGCGGAGCCGCTCACGCCGATGAGACCATTCGTACCGATGTCCATCAGATAGACATTGGTCGATACGTATGTGACGCCGCCATCCACGCTGAACTGAACATTGTGACTGCCCGACGCGCTTTTGGTGATGTTGTGTGCGATCACCATGACCTCGTTGGCGGTCGAGACATTCACGATTGTCGCTGTTCCAGCCGGCAAGGTGTAAGTCGGCTGGTAGAACAGCGTGGTGTAGGCCAATGTGCCACTGCCGCCTCCCACAGGCCCGCTTTGGGCGAAGGTCACCCGGCCTTTGGCATCAATGGTCACGGTGGCATTATTATACGTCCCCGGCGCGACACCCGAGGCCGAAAGCTGCGTCGTAGTGCTGCCGGAGGTTGTCACGTCTCCTGTCAGATCGCCGCCAGTGATTGCGGTTGGGCTGGTGAAGACCGCGATTTCACCGGTCGCAGGCGTGCCTTCAGGGGTAACGCTGTTGTCGGCGCAGCCCGCGATGGCGTTGAAATTTTCCATCACGTCACTGGCATCAGCGACCTGACCGTTCACCAGCGTGTTGGGCACGGTGCATTGCGGCAACTGCGCCGAGGCGGCGGTGGCGAGGAGCGATCCGATGACCGCGAGCAGGGTCGAAATAGTACGCATTGCCGGTTATCCCTAATAAAAACCAAATTTACATCTTGGAATTTCTTTTAAAATTACCCGGAGAGGTGATT
>JAKFWB010000429.1 GCA_021732945.1 Porphyrobacter sp. | reverse complement strand
GCAGCGGCCATAACCGCCGGTGGCCAGCACCACGCTTTGCGCGCGGAAGCGGTGGATCGTGCCATCATCAAGGCACATCGCCATCACCCCGACGCAGACCTTTTCGCCGTCCCGTTCGGACATGATGAGATCGAGCGCGAAATATTCGATGAAGAAATCTGCGTCATACTTCAGGCTCTGCTGATAGAGCGCGTGGAGCATGGCGTGGCCGGTGCGGTCGGCGGCGGCGCAGGTGCGCTGCACCGGCGGGCCAGCGCCCATGTTCTGCATGTGCCCGCCAAACGGGCGTTGGTAGATCGTGCCATCGGCATTGCGGCTGAACGGCACACCGGCGTGCTCCAGCTCGTAAACCGCCGCCGGGGCTTCGCGCGCGAGGTATTCAATCGCGTCCTGATCGCCCAGCCAGTCCGATCCCTTGACGGTATCGTACATGTGCCAGGTCCAGTGATCGGGCGAATTGTTGCCGAGGCTCGCCGCGATCCCGCCCTGCGCTGCCACAGTGTGGCTACGGGTGGGGAACACCTTGGAGATGTTGGCGGTGCGCAGGCCGGATTCCGCCGCGCCCATCGTTGCGCGCAGGCCCGAACCGCCCGCGCCTACCACCACCACATCATAGGTGTGGTCGATAATCTTGTAAGCGCCCTTAAGGTGCGCGCCTGCCCCCAAACCATTGGCATCATTGGCGGTGCCGGGTGCTGCTGCGGTAGCCATCAGGCGGTCCTTCCGAATGCGAGCGAGGCAACGCTGAAAATGGCAAAGGCGCCGCCGCCGAAAACTGCGAGATTGAGCGCCGAGATCACGGCGAATTTGGTGCCTGCGTCGTGGACATAATCCTCGATCAGCACTTGCAGCCCGAGCCGCGCGTGCCAGAACAAGGTCACCACAAGCAGCATCATCGGCACAGCCGAGATCGGCTGCGACAGCCACTTGACCACACTGCCATGATCGAAATCGCCCAGCATGATGAAGCTGACCAGCAGCCAGCTCATCAGCACAACATTGGCAATCGCGGTGGTGCGCTGCACCAGCCAGTGATGCGCGCCGTGATGCGAAGCGCCCAATCCGCGCACGCGACCAATCGAAGTTCCGTTACCCATGATCCGCCGCTCCTACTTGGTCAGCATCAGGGCCCAGAAGCCCGCAGTGAGAACGACGGCGATCACCGGAGAGGCGATCGACCACATGCGATTGGTCTTGAGTTCGTACCCCGCGCCAATATCCATCACGAAGTGGCGCAGCCCGCTCATCATATGGGTGAAGAATGCCCAGCTCAGGCCAACCAGCACCACCATGCCCAGCGGCGATCCCATGATCCCCTGAAAACTGCCATAGGCCTCAGGCCCGCTCGCCAAAGCGCCCAGCCACCACACCAGCACGGCGAGGCCAACCAGCGCCATGCCGTCGCCCGTGGCGCGGTGCAGGATCGATACCAGCATGTGCGGCCCCCAGCGCCACACCTGCAAATGGGGAGAAAGCGGTCTTTGGTTCATGGTGATCCCAGTAATCCCTGTTTGGTGCGTCCCACTTAGCGCGGCTGGCGCATGAGGCAAGCGGCGAGCAGTGGACTCAGCTTGCAAAGTTTCGGATAGGCGCTTGCATGGGACACATTCTAATCACCGGATCAAGCCGCGGAATTGGCAGGGCAGCGCTCGAAGCTTTGGCAGCGCGCGGGGTGCCAGTCATTGGCCATGGCTCACGCCCCAAGGTGCTGGCAGACAGCGGCCCGCCCATCATCGCCGCCGATTTGGGCAATCCGCTCGCCGCGCAGGCCTTGTGGGAAGCCGCGCTGGAGCTGGCGGGCGGTGAGATCGACGTTGTGGTCAACAATGCCGGGCGGTTTGAAGCGAACCGGCTCGACCGGTCGGATATCGAATGGCTGGATGCGTGGGAGGATACTTTGCGGGTGAACCTCACCGCCGCCGCCCAGCTTTCGCGCCTCGCAGTGTTGCAATGGCAAAAGCGCGGGTTTGGCGGGCGCCTGGTGCATGTCGCCAGCCGCGCCGCCTATCGCGGGGATTCGCCGGCCCATTGGCACTATGCGGCGGCCAAGAGCGGGATGATCGGCATGCACAAGACCATCGCGCGCGCCTATGCCAAGGACGGCATTCTGAGCTTTGCCGTGACGCCGGGCTTCACCGACACCAGCATGGCGGATGACTACCTCGCCAGTCGCGGCGGGCCGGGGCTTTTGGCCGATATTCCGCTGGGCCGGGTAGCGACACCAGAGGAAATCGCCGCCATCATCGCCTTTTGCGCGATGGATGCGCCGCCGAGCATGACTGGCGCAGTGATCGACGCCAATGGAGCTAGCTATGTTCGGTAAGGTTGGATTGATGGTTGCGTCGTTGGCGCTCGGGGCGTGCAGCGCCGTCACGGCCACAACCGCTTCGCCCCAACCCGCGCCGCCGGAGGGTGATTTGCGGTTCTCAAGGTATATCGAGCGGTTCAGCTCGGTCTGCGAGGATTTCGACGACTGGGACAAGCCGACCGAGCCATTCCACATCCATGGCGACACCTGGTATGTTGGCACCTGCGGGATCACCGCGCTGTTGATCCGGGGGCAGGTCGGCGCGGTGTTGATCGATACCGGCACCGACAAGGGTGCGCAGTCGATTGCGGCCAATATTGAAAGCATCGGGGTCAAGCTGTCCGAAGTGAAGGCGATCCTCGGCAGCCATGAACATTACGACCATGTCGGCGGCTTTGCCCGGATGCAGGGACTGTCTGGCGCGCCGGTGCTGGTCGGCGAAGGCGCGGTGGAGGTGATCCGCACCGGCAGGGACGATCCGCGCGATCCGCAGGCAGGCCTGCACGCACCGATGGCCCCGGTCACTGGCACGATCCGCGCTGTCGCGGATGGGGAGTTGGTCAAGATCGCGGGGCTGAAGATCACTGGGATCGCCACGCCCGGCCACACCATCGGCGCGATGAGCTGGCAGTGGGAAAGTTGCGATGTAAACGGCTGCCTCACCATCGTTTATGCTGACAGCCTCTCGCCCGTCAGCGCCGATGCCTACCGCTTCACCGACCATCCCGATTATGTGGCGATGTTCCGCAAGGGAATCGCACGGCTGCGTCCGCTTGAATGCGGCATCCTGCTTACCCCTCACCCATCGGCCAGCGACATGCTGACCCGTGCGCGCACCGGGACGATGCAAGGCGGCATGACCTGCGCCGTCTATGCCGACAGCAAGACCAAGGCTCTCGATGAGCGACTCGCCAAGGAAGCTGCCGCGCGATGACCACATGGAAGTTGTCGCTCCACGCGCCAAAGCCGGTGGTGCAGGCGGCGCTGCTCGCGCATGATCTGATCGATGACTGGGACTTTGAACTCGTCATCGCCGGGCGTGAGGAGGCCGAGGACAAGCCGGACGATTGGGTTCTGGAAGGCTGGTATCCACGCAAACCCGGCAAAACTGAGAAGGCCGCGCTGACCGCGCTCTTCGATGGCAAAGCGCCCAAACTCACCATCGAGGAACTGCCGCCGCAGGATTGGGTGACGCTGAGCCAGCACAATGTCGCCCCGATCCGCGCCGGGCGGTTCCATGTCCACACGCCGGACTATCCGGCAGACCCGGACGCGATTGATTTCGTGATACCGGCCAGCCAGGCCTTCGGCACCGGCCAGCACCGCACGACTGCGGGGTGCTTGGAGATGCTGGGCGCGATCAAGGCCAGCGGGGCCACGGCGCGCAACATTGCCGACATCGGCACCGGCACCGGGCTGCTCGGCTTTGCCGCCCTCGCCCTTTGGCCGCGCGCGCTTTGCACGCTCACCGATATTGACGCGGTCTGCGTGCCGGTAGTCGAGGAAAATGCCGGTTTGAACGCCGTCCCAATGGGGCCAAAAGCGGGCGAGGCAGTGATGGTGGTGGCCGAGGGGATGGACGATCCGCTGATCCAGTTGCGCGGGCCGTATGACCTTCTGATCGCCAATATCCTCGCCGGGCCGCTCGTCGAACTCGCGCCCGATTTCGGCAAGGCGGTGACGCCGGGCGGCAGCCTGCTGCTCGCCGGATTGCTGGCGGGCGAGCAGGAAGCGGCTGTGACGCGCGCAATGCGGCGGGCGGGCTTCCGTCTCGCGGCCCGCTTGCAACGCGGTGATTGGGCGATCCTGTGGCTACGGCGTCGCAAGGATTGGGGGCGGGGGGCGAGGTAATTTGCTTTTGTCCGTTCGTCCTGAGCTTGTCGAAGGATTGTATTTCTTTGGCGGCTGCGCTCGCCGCCCAAAGGGAAGGACGGTCCTTCGACAAGCTCAGGACGAACGGTGATTTTACGTTAGGATAGCGAAGCGCGCCGCGCCTCCAGCCACAACCGTTCCGCACGCGGTGGGCCGAGCGCTAGCGCGGCATCGAGTGCCGCCTGCGCCTCCCCTACCCGCCCCACCTTGGCGAGCAAATCCGCCCGCGCCGCATGAAACGGCCGCGCCCGCACCAACCGCTCGGCCGGGAGCGCCTCCAAAGCCGTAAGCCCTGCCCCGGCTCCTTCTACCTGCGCCAGCGCCAGCGCGCGGCTTAGCGCCACCATGGGTGAAGGACGCAAGGTCAGCAGCACGTCATACAGCGCCAGCACCGCAGCCCAGTCGGTCACCCCGTCAAACGCCCGCCGCGCGTGGGTCAGCTGGATCGCGGCCATTACCTGATAGGGGCCGGAGCGCCCTGCCCGCGCGGCTTCATCCATCATCGCCCGCGCCTGCGCGATCCGGGTATAATCCCACTTGGCGGTATCCTGCTGCGACAGTGACACCATCGCGCCCGCCGCATCCAGTCGCGCCCCGGCCCGCGACCGCGCCAACAGCACCAGCGCCGCCAGACCGAGCGCTTCGGGCTCTTGTGGCAGCAATTCCGCGACCAACAGCGCCAGCCGCTCAACCTCCGCGCCCAGATCCTCCTCAAGCGCGGCCGACAATTCCCCGCCCGCATCGGCATAGGCGGCGGTGAACGCCAGTTCGAGCGCCAGCAGCACCGCACCCAAACGCTCGGGCCAGTCGCGACGCGGCGGCAGTTCAAAGGCGATCCCCGCCTCGCGCACCTTGGCCTTGGCGCGGGTGATGCGCTGGAACATGGTCGGCTCGCTCACCACGAACAGCCGTGCAATCGCAGGCACCGGCAGCCCGCAGATTACCTTCAAGGCGAGCGGCGCGCGCACCTCAGCTGCCAGCGCCGGGTGGCAGCAGATGAACAGCAGCCGCAACCGCTCATCAGGGATCGGTTCAGGCAGAGTGAGAATATCGGCCATGTCGCTCTCCTGCGCCAGTGCATCGACCATGCGCGCCTCGGCCTGTCGCCTGCGGATGGCATCAAGCGCCCGCCGCTTGGCCGCGACGAACAGCCATGCGGGGACGTCGCGCGGCGGTTCAGGCAGCGCGATGCAGGCGGCGGCGCTTTCGGCAAAGGCATCTTCCGCCGCATCCAGATCGCGCAACTGCGCGGCAAGCGCGGCCACCACACGGGGCCGCGCCGCCATGATCGCCGCCGCCAGTCCGGCGCGCGCTGTCACCCCTCCATCGGCCAGATCGGGCGGACTTCGATCCCGCCCTTGGGCACCGGAATGCGCTTTGCCCAGGCAATCGCTTCGTCGAGGCTGGCGACATCGATGATGTAGAACCCGCCGAGTTCTTCGTGGGTCTCGGCAAAGGGGCCATCGTGCAGGCTTACGGCGCCCGCATCGAACTTCACGGTGGTGGCGGTGGCGGCAGGCTTCAGCCGTTCACCCGAAAAGGGAATGCCAGCGGCGACCAGATCCTGCGCCAGCTGCATATGCCCCGCCAGCGTCGCCTCCAGCAGCGCCGCACCCTCGGGGCCGCCATATGCGCTTTCATCCTCGTTGATCATCAGCATGAATTGCATCGCTCGTCTCCGTCCTCGGCCGCGCCGGAATGGCGAGGCTCTGACAGGGAGACGGACGAGGCAAGCGGGATTCGACAGGAAGGTGAGAAAAAGTTGCGCCTCAGCCCCCCAATACTCCAAGCGCCTCTGCCACAATCGCCGCCCAGCCCGCTTCATCGACAGTTTCAATCCCGAGTTCAGCCGCCTTCTTAAGCTTCGATCCTGCCCCCGGCCCCGCGACCAGCAGATCGGTTTTCGCGCTGACAGAGCCCGCCGCCTTTGCGCCCAGCCGTTCGGCCTGCGCCTTGGCCTCGTCGCGGCTCATGGTTTCAAGCTTGCCGGTGAAGACCACGGTCTTGCCTGCGACCTGGCTGGCGACGGTCTTCACTTCGTAGCGCGGCGGGGTGACTTCGGCGAGCATATCCTCCCACACCGCAACATTGTGCGGTTCGTGGAAGAAGTCGCCCATCGCCTCGACCACCGAGGGGCCGATGCCGTCAATCGCGGTGAGTTCGCCTGCCGCATCACTATCGCCGCCCTGCGCGCGCTCCGCCAGATTGCGCAGGACGGGCAGTTCATGGAAATGCTTCATCAGATCGCGCGCAGTGGTCTCGCCTACGTGGCGGATGCCAAGGCCAAACAGCAGCCGCGCGGCATCGGGAGCGCGCTTCGCCTCAATGGCTGCCAACAGGTTATCCACAGACTTGTCCTGCCACCCTTCCAGCGCAAGGATATCGCTGCGTCGCGCCCGCAGACGGAAGATGTCCGCCGGGCTTTCGAGCCAACCTGCTGCGAAGAACTGCGCGATAGTCTTCTCGCCTAGCCCCTCGATATCGAGCGCCTTGCGGGAAACGAAGTGCTCCAAGCGCTGTGTGCGCTGCGCTGGACAGATCAGCCCGCCCGTGCAGCGGACATCAACCTCGCCCTCTTCGGCCACCGCTTCGCTGGCGCATTCAGGGCAATGATCGGGGAACGGGAAGACTTCGCGCGGTTCGTCGCGGGTCAAGTTCTCGACGACCTGCGGGATCACATCGCCCGCACGCTGGATCACCACGCGGTCGCCGATGCGCAGACCCAAACGCGCAATCTCGTCGCGGTTGTGGAGCGTCACATTGGTCACCGTCACCCCGCCGACCAGCACCGGGGCGAGCCTGCCGACCGGGGTGAGTTTGCCGGTGCGCCCGACTTGAATGTCGATTCCCTGCACGATGGTTTCGGCACGTTCACCCGGGCATTTGTCCGC
>JAKFWB010000432.1 GCA_021732945.1 Porphyrobacter sp. | reverse complement strand
AAACTTGATCATCCCCTGCCCGGTGATCCCAGCGCCGGAAAGGTAACGCGCGCCGGCCAGATCGGTCGATGCCTCCTGATCGCGGTTATAGGACAGGAAACTGCCAAGCGCAGCCTGCTGTCCTGCCCCGAACACGCCCAGCGCCGCTTCTCCCGCCCCTGCCAGAGCAGCGCCAACGCCAAGCAGCAACGACAGGATGGTGATGCCGTTCGCCGCCTTGGTCCGCTCGCCAAAGCGGATCACGTGGCCCGCGGTAATGTGGCCCATTTCGTGCGCCAGCACGCCCTGCACTTCGTTGGCGGTTTCCGCTTCGTTGATCAGCCCCGAATGGACATAAATTGCCTGACCGCCCGCAACGAAAGCGTTGATCGAGCCATCATTGATCAGCACCAGCTCGACATTACCGGGCTCAAGCTCGCTCGCCTCGACCAGCGGGGCGATCATGTCGTTGAGCAATTCCTCGGTTTCAGCATCGCGCAGGATCGATTGCGCAGCGACAGGCTGCGCAGCGATCAACGCGCTCGCCAGCAGAGCGAGGCCATAGGCAAGGAAAGAGGGGCGCGTGCGCATTGCGCCCACCCTACCGGAGTCGCGCCTGAACGCAAAGTGAAGCAGTTATCCCTCCCCGTTCCAGCAGAATGGGGAGGGACTAGTCGTTACCCGACCAGCTTGCGGGCCGCGCGTTCGATCAGGCCGATGTCTTCGGGCACTTCGCCAAGGATTTCGGTGCAGCCGATTTCGTCGCGGCGGATCAGCACCAACGCGAATTCCGGCCCCGCCCCGTCGAGTTCCTCAAGCGACAGTGCTTCCAGCGCACGCAGCTGCTGCGCAAGGGCTTCCCGCACGGCAGCGGCATCTTCGACCGGCTTGCCCTGCTCTTCGCGGCGCAGACGGCGTTCGGCTTTGACCACCGCCTTTAAGCCGCCATCCGTGTCTGTGAGTAAGGCGGCAAGGCTTCCGCGCTCCAACCGCAGGCGGTGGGCGTGGGTCAGCACGGCGGCATATTCGGTCAGGCGGGTCTTGTCGTAATCATGCCCGAACACGAGCTTGACCACTGGAGTCATCGGCGCACGGTCCTGCACGGACAGCCCGCTTTCGGCGATCAGTTCGGCATAGTCATCCGGCGAAGCCTGCGCGGCGAGCGAGAAATCGTAAGCGCGGCTGACCGCAGCATAGAGCGCGCTGCGGCTGCGATCTTCGGTGCTGTCGGCCGTGCGGGCCAATTCGCGCGCCGAGGCGAGGCAATCCCACAGGCCGGCATCGTCCGGCAGCTCATCGATGACGCCATCGCCTGCCGGTTCAGCGGCATCATAGTCGTCAGCAATGCCTACGTCGGCATCGAATGCATCGACGGTGTCAACCTCAACGTGGTCTGTCGCAGTTTCAGGAACGAAATCCGCCTCGAAGCCATCATCCGCGCTTTCCGGCATCAGCGTGAAGGCGGCAGGATCGATGGCCTTTTTGGCCGGAGCCCCGGTGTAACTTGCGAGCGAGGCAAAGTTGTAGCCCGCGCCTTCGGCCTCACCTTCGTCCTCGTCATATTCCTCGTCTTCGTCGTCGAGCGCATATTGCCCGAAATCGGGCAAAGGCAGATGAGAGATCGGCGCGTCTTCAGCCAAGACGGCGTCGAGCGGCGCGACGTTGTCGAAATCATCGGCGACGTCTTCGGCAAAATCGTCAGCCGCACCTTCCACTTCATGCGCGGGCGAATCCGCCCAGTCAGTGACCGGATCGGCAGCACGCACCTGGGCCTCTTCGCCGATTTCGCTGTCAGCCGACAATTCGAGCGCCTGATCAATCTCCAGCAGCAATTCATCGGCGATCAGCTGGTCGGCCATTTCCTTCCAGTTGATCACGCCATAGATGAAGTCGATCGTCTCATCATCGCTGGAAAACGGCAGCAGAATGCCGCGATAGAGGATCGCCTGACCACGGTGATTGACGAACTCGGCCTCGAATCCGATCGGTGCCTGATTGGCGAGAATTTGCAGATAGTGATCCGTGATGCGGCTCAGAAGCGAGCGCGACGGCACGTCGGAAAGCCGCGCGATGCTGACATTGTCGGCGCATTCGTCGGCCAGTTTCTCGCCAAGGAAGCGCACCACCGGATCTTCGATACCGAACGAGAAATCGAGCAGCACCGAATGCGGCCCGAAATCCGGGAGATGGACCGGATCAAGGTCTTCGATATTGGGGAACATCCGTTCGCCCAGCAGGCTGGCCCAGTGATTATAGGCGCGCACCTGCATGCGGCGTTCATCCTGACCGATAGCCTCGGGCGGAGAATCGCGGCGGATGGCCGGTTCGGCACTATCCTCTTCGGATGCGTCCCAGCCCCGATCCGCCGCATTGTCCGGATCGAAGGTGCCGCGCAGAGTGTCCATGGCTGTCATCCGCCCTTTCGTGACCATTACCGCAGCCGTTGTGGCGCGGCGTGGTAAACATCACGTTAAACGCGACAGCGAATTGGTGGGCGGGTAGTGACCGCGGATTAGAGGAAATATCGCATCTTGATGGTGACCCGGCTGGTGCCCTCTCCGACAGTCATCACCGCGTCCTTGAACTTGGGCGGGGCCAGCTTGACTGGGGCATCGCGCGAAAAGCCATAACCTTCCTTGGGCATCATCCCCAGCGCCCGGTCAGCCTTGCCGTTGTCATTCTCGTCATGCAGCAAAGCGATGGCGTAATCGCCGGGCTTGACCCCGGTGAAGCGAATTTCGACCGTCTTCCCAGCAGGCACGACCGTGCGATGCGCGCCGGTATCCTTGATGCATTTGGGGAAGATATCTGCGCGGATGGTCATGCAGGCGCGCACCACGCCTTTGGATGATCGCAGATCGGTGATGGTGATGATGACATCGCCTGCCAGAGCAGGCGCTGCTGTCAACAGGGTCGCGCTTACCGCCAGCGCCCAGGCTGCCAACCTCACGACAGGACCGCCTGCTCGCCGTGCCCGGCCTCGGCCACGATCCGGCGCGAGAGCCCCTTGTCGGTGCCGCACCAGCGATCCCAGAGGCGAAAATACAGCCCGAAATTGCATTGATAGTCCTCGTGATGGCGCTCGTGATGGCTGGCGGTTATCAGCCAATGTCCCAATGGAGAATGAACGATCCAGCGCGGGAACATCTCCCACCCCATATGGTTGGTCACCCCCATCACCGTCGCCACGGTCAACACGATGCCCAGCATGCTGATATGGATCGGCACCAGAAACACCAGCACCGGGACCACCACCGCGCCAGTAACCGCTTCGATCGGGTGAAAGCTCATCGCGGTCCAGGCGGTTGGCGGGCGGCTCTGATGGTGGACCGCATGGGCGATCCGGAACCACTTGGGCCGGTGCATCCAGCGGTGGCTCCAGTAAAAGCAGGTGTCCTGCACGAACAGGTAAATCAGCACGCTGAACGGGTGATACCACCACGGCAGCGCCGCCCAATCGGCGGTAATCAGCGTCCAATCATGATGCCGCCAGCCCCAAAGCACGATTCCCGCAGGCACCCCGTAGATGGCGGCGGACAGCAGCGACCAGCGCAGCTCCCGCCCGATCTGCTCGCCCCGGCCGGCATATAGGCCGGGCCGGACCCGCGCAGTGATCATCGCAAACACGCCGCTCGTTAGCAGATACCGCAGCGCAACAATCACCGTGACAGCGCAGCTGACAATCAGCAGCGCAAGCGGAACGGGGGTTTCGGCGGGCAGCATGGCGGGTAAGCTATGACGCAATTTGCGCCGACACGACAGGGCAAAGTCGCAGGGCGGGCTACCCGAGCGTATCAAGCCCTAGGCACAGCGGGTCCAATAGCGCCGTGTGCCGACGCATCGCGATCCGCGCCAGATGCTCGACCTGCGTCTTGCGCCGAGCCGCTGCCAACGGTTCCAGCGCCGCCGGGCGCAGGATTTCCGCATCATAGCCATCGGCGACAATCACCCCGCAGGTTTCGGGCCGGAAGGCCGCGCCATCGAGCGGGGAGCGATCCAGCCCCGGCGGAACCCCCCAGAAGAACCGGTCGCAGAAATCGAGGTAATCGGGCCACTTGTTGTCACCCAGCAGATCGCTGCGCGCCACCTTGATCTCGACAATCAGCACCTGCCCGCGCGCGTCGATTCCCATCAGATCGGCGCGGCGGCCATTGCGCAGCGGCACTTCCGACAGGCACCAGATATCGTTGCGCGCAAATAATCGCCCAATCCCGCGCGCGACGGCGCTGGCAGCCATGCTTCTATCGAGGGACGAATCGGAATTGAGCGGCGCGGCACCAGACATGCCGCACGATTGGAACAAACTGCGAACACAGTCAAGCGTCGAAGGAGTGACCGTCAGGCGGCAGCACTGCTGCTCAGCACCCCAAGCAGCGCCGCGCGTGCAGCGTGAAACTCGCGCCAAAGGGTCAGCGCCGGTGCCGCGGTATCCTGCCCGCGGTGCGACAAGGTGGACAAGGCCATCAGCCCGGTGTCGAGCATCGCTGCGATATCATCCATCCCTTGCGCGACCAACGACCGCTGCCACGGCTGCGACGCGGCGAGCGCCGCTTCCAGCCCGCCATTGCCTTGGGCGGGTTCGGGCGCAAGCCGGGCGAGCAGGGCGAGCTGCGCAGATTGGCCGTGCAACGCATCCCAGGTTGAAATCAGCGCCGCGGGTGCAGCCCTGCTTGCCAATGCCGCAGCATCGCTGGACAGAATCATCTCGGGCGGAAGCGTGGCCATGGGGCAGAGCCTAGGCGGCGCACCTTGCCGATTGGTTAAGCTCACCCGTGCTGTTGCTGCGCCCAGCCGAGTCCGGTGCATTCATCGACACAATTGTCTGGCGCCGCGCCAAGCCTCTTGCTAAGCGGCCGCCCGCGCGGGATATAACGCGCACCGCATGGCACCATGCACCCGTAGCTCAGCTGGATAGAGTGCTGCCCTCCGAAGGCAGAGGTCACAGGTTCGAATCCTGTCGGGTGCGCCAGATTCTTCAAGTAAAATCAGGGAGTTGGCCGTTTGCGCCGACTCAGGTAAATCGGGTCGGTGCACAGTATGTGCACATAACGCGGATTTCCGACCCTCCAGACCGATGGCGCAAACGAAAAACCGCCGGAAGGGCTGGCACCCTTCGCAGCGGTCATTTCAATAGCGGTTCGGCTATTTCTCACATTTACGCGACCCGAGAATCGGGCGCAAGGGCAAACCTTGCGGGAGGTGCTTCATGAGCATCTCATTGGCACACGAGGGGCTTCCACCCGGCGTCACCCACTTCAGCCTGGCTGATTTGATCGAGAAGATCGCACCGGGGACTTGCCGGGCGGAATACCTTTCAGCGACCGCAGTGCGGGTCCTGAAGCACTACATCCTCGGCTGTCGGTCTTCCGATTTTGAGCGTGGCAAGATTTGCGGGGTGTGGGAGCAACCACAAACCACGGGTCAGGCGCTGCGCATCTCGACGAAGGTTTTGCACAACGCTGAGGCCGAGCTTGAACGCGGCGGGCTCATCGAGCGGACCCATGTCCCCCATGCGCGACGTACTGGTCAACGCCGTGACGGCGTCATCGTTAGTCTTGCGGGGATCAGCCTGCGCCCGCTCATCGATGGCTATGGCCGGTGGAAGGCTCGGCTTGAGGCTATGGAGCTTCATGAGCGTGCGGTCGCGTCACTCCGGCAAGAGGTCATCAGGCTCGGCCGCGAGATCCGCACGACGCAGTCAGACGTGTTGATCGAGGAGGCAGAGCGTATTCTGCCTAGGGGACGCGTCTCCCGCATCAGTTCTATAGAGAAGCTGGAAGCCTTGAAGGGCATGCTCGAGGCGCTGCTGGTGCAACTGGATCTTCCGTCCGGTGACACGAAATCTTCCCACCGGACGGAAGAAATCTTCGCACCCAATATACTTGTCAAAGACTCGTCCAAAAACCGTAAGCGCGCGACTGGCGCTGATCGGTCGGACGAGGTCTCCCCAGCAATGGCTGCCAGCCTTGCCAGCGGAGACTATCGCAGCCTGCTGCCTTCAGACCGGCAACCGAGCTGGCCAGACATTGTTGACGCGTCCGCAATCGCCTGCCGTTGGCACAATGTCTCGCAGCCGGCCTGGGCTGAGGCATGCGAAAGGCTAGGGCGTGAGCGCGCGGCACTTTGTCTGCTCGTGATCGACCGCAACGCGCGATTGCCAAGCGAGCACCGCTACCGAGCACGGTCAGGCAGGAAATGCCTGAGCGGGCAGCTGCGGAACGCCTCCAGCCTGTTGCCCATGATCAAGGCAGCCAAGGGCTATCCAGAAGGGATATTGCCGGACCGCCAGTTCGCACTGGAGGTGTCAGCCCCCAGAACTGACCACAGCTTTGCAGGTGCATGTCTTTCGGCCCTGGCGAAGCTCTCTGGGGAGGTGCAGCCATGACACAAACGCGAACCACAAGCCTGTGGGAGGCGCTGGCGGCGGGCAACATCTGGTGGCCGTCCTACAAGCCCGGGCGGGACCCCGTTTTGAGCTGGCGCCATGCCGCCGCGATCCTGATGCGCGACATTGATCCGCAGCCGATCTTTGCTGCCCTGCCAGCTCTGTTCGGGGAGATTTACGATCTCACTGCCGACGAGGTTTGCGATCAACTTCCAGTTCCTGACGGCCAAGTCCTTTGGCCCGTATGGCTGGAAAGCTGGGTCAGGCATTTCGACCATTGGCACGATCCGATCAGGCAACTGGTCGGGCAGCATTGTACCATTCCAGACGCCCGGGTCATTGCTGGCATGCTGACGAGGTTGGATGGGGCCACCTTTTGTGACTTCGTCCTCCACGCCTACGAAAGGGCGGTCATTCTGGCGTCACTCCGTGGGGCACCCATCGGCGATGACCCCCTGCCAATCGTCCAGACAATCACGAATGCGGCACCGTTCGAGCGGTTGAGCTACGGCTTTTACCAGCGGTTCTGCGCCGAGCTGAACCGGGAGGCTGAGCCTCCACCGACCCCGATGTCGGGCCTGGATTTCGACCGAGCCGGAAACCCCAACATATTTGGCGGAGACGTCACATGAACACTGCACAGAACGCGATCATCGCTTTCCGGCTGCTCGGTCGGTGGCACCCGGCAGGAAATGCCAAACCACATCATGACTCCCCACA
>JAKFWB010000506.1 GCA_021732945.1 Porphyrobacter sp. | reverse complement strand
GACGAACACCGATCCCAAAGAGCCCACCAATATCCCGGCAAAGCCCAGCGCCAGCCCCATAAAGCTGCTGCCCTCAGATGGCGCACCCATCGCCAGGCCCACCCCGCCAAGCGCCAGCGCCATCCCGAGCCCGCGCCGCCAGCGCACCTGTTCGCCAAGGAAAATCACCGCAAACAGCACCGTCATTGGAGCGCCTGCGAGGCTCACGATCCCGAGCGCCGAGGGCGTGGCCGTCTGCAAGCCCATGAATTGCAGTGAGAAGCTCCCCCCGCTGATGGCAAAGCCGATGGCCAGCACCACCGGCAACCGTGCCGGAATCTGGCGCAGCAGCGGGAACAGCACGATCAGCACCATGGCCGATCGCAGCACGGTGTAGAACAGCGGTGGCAGGCCAAGCGTGCTGACCGCAATCTTGCTGACCACGACATTCATCGCCCAGGCGACATTGCAGAACAGCATGACCCCCAGCGCCGAGAGAGGCAGGCTTTTGGACATCAGGGGGAAGTGTCGCCGAACACCTCGCGCACGACATCATCGGGCAAGCGCTCGTGCAATTCCTCGCGCCATACCGTCGCCACCGCATCGGACGGCGCGCGCCAGTCTCCACGCGGCGACAGCGCGCCTTGCGACGACACTTTTGGTCCATTGGGCAATGCCGAGCGCTTGAACTGCGAGAACCCGAAGAAGCGCGCGCTGAACTTGTCCAGCCAGCGCGCAATCGTGGCGAGTGAATATTCGCTTCGTCCCTCGACGGGGAACCCCGCAGGCCACATCCCGACATCGCGCGCCTTCCATGCGTGCCATGCGAGGAAGGCGACCTTGCTGGGGCGCTGGCCATAGCGGATCACGTGGTGGAGGAAGAAGTCGTTGAGTTCATAGGGCCCGACCAGCTCCTCGGTCGATTGCACTTGCCCATCGGCGCCGGGCGGCACCAGTTCGGGGCTGATTTCGGTCTCAAGCACAGAACCCAGCACCTCGCCGCAGGCATCGGTGAATTGCTCGGTCCGAATGGCCCAGCGGATCAGATACTGGATCAGGGTCTTGGGCACGCCCGCGTTGACGCCGTAATGGCTCATGTGGTCGCCCACGCCATAGGTGCACCAGCCAAGCGCCAGCTCGCTGAGGTCGCCCGTGCCGACCACGAAACCGCCATGCTGCCCGGCGAGGCGGAACAGATAGTCGGTGCGCAGTCCCGCCTGAACGTTTTCGAAGGTCACATCATGCACCGGCTCGCCGCTCGCGAAAGGGTGGCCGATATCTTCCAGCATCTTGCGCGCGGCGGGCGTGATATCGATCTCGCTCGCGGTGATGTCCATCGCTGCCATCAGCCGGTAGGCATTGCCCTTGGTGTGGTCCGACGTGCCGAATCCGGGCAAGGTATAGCCCCGGATGGCGGTGCGTGCCATTCCGAGCCGATCGCACGCCTTGGCCGCCACGATCAGCGCATGGGTGCTGTCGAGTCCGCCGGAAATGCCGATAATCAGGCTCTTGGCGCCGGTCGATTCGATCCGCCGCATCAGCGCATCGACCTGAATGTTGAACGCCTCGTAACAGTCTTCGTCGAGCTTGTCGGGCCGGTCTGGCACGAAGGGGAAGCGTGCAATCGGGCGTTGGAGGCCGATATCGCCCTCGTGATAGGCGTGCTCGAACACGATGCGGCGATAGGAGTCTTCGGGCCGCCCGGCCCATTCGGCGGCATCGGCGAAGGTCTGGTTTCGCATCCGCTCGGCCGCCAGCCGTTCAGTGTCGATATCAACCACGCACAGCTCTCCGCAAGGGTCAAAGCGCGCGCTTTCGGCCAGAAGGGTGCCCATTTCGTAGACCACGCCCTGCCCGTCCCATGCGAGATCGGTGGTGCTTTCCCCATGCCCGCTCGCCGAATAGACATAGGCGGCAATCGCGCGGCTGGCAGACGAGCGGCAGTGCAGATGGCGATCATCGGCGCGCCCGATAGTGACGGGCGAGGCAGACAGGTTGCAAAGGATCAGCGCTCCGGCGAGTGCGGCGGTCATTCCGGGCGGGATCGGCGCCCAGAAATCCTCGCAGATCTCGACGCCAAAGCGGAAGCCGGGCAGGTTGGCGGCAGCGAAAACGAGGTCAGTGCCGAACGGCACTTCCTCACCCGCCACCCCAATCCACAGATCGGTGCAACCGCGCCCGTGGGCGAAATGGCGCTTTTCATAGAATTCGCGGTAATTGGGCAGAAAGCTCTTGGGAATCACGCCGAGGATTTGCCCGCCCGCAATCACCACCGCACAATTATACAGCTTGTCGGCCCGGCGCAGCGGCGCGCCCACCACCAGCACCGGGTTGAGGTCAGCCGATGCCGCCGCCACCTCGGCCAGCGCCTGCTCGACCCGTTCGAGCAGAGCGTGCTGCAACAGCAGATCATCGATCGCATAAGACGACAGCGTCAGTTCCGGAAATACAACCAGATCGACATTCGCCGCATGCGCTTTCTGCGCCTCGGCCAGAACGCCCGCAGTGTTGAACGCGACATCAGCTGGACGGCAGCACGGCGTCGCGGTCGCCACGCGCACAAAGCCGTGTTCGTGCATGTCGTAAAAGGGGTGCGAGGTTTCGCTCATGATCGCAGCACGCTCCGGATGGCTATGGCAAAGCCTCTAGCGGGGAATCCCTGCGGTTCCTAGCGAGCCGGCGCAAAAGTCCTGCTTTGCGCGTCCCAAGTCATTCGCGTGCGCCGGGTTCTTGCGCCGCGCTGGCCAAGGCCCCAAGTGTCGCAGCACTGACAACAGGAGCCGCACACATGGCCGACGCAACCTACACCCCGCCCGCCGTCTGGAGCACCGATACCGAATCCGGTGGCCGCTTTGCCAATATCAACCGCCCGACCGCAGGCGCCCGCGAGGAGAAGGAACTCCCGGTCGGGACACATCCCTTCCAGCTCTATTCGCTCGCCACGCCCAATGGGGTGAAGGCGACGATCATGCTCGAAGAACTGCTCGAAGCCGGCCACACCGGCGCCGAATATGACGCGTGGACGATCAACATCGGCCAGGGCGAACAATTCGGCAGCGGATTTGTCGGCATCAACCCGAATTCCAAGATCCCGGCTTTGCTGGATCGCAGCGGCCCCAAGCCGTTCCGGGTGTTTGAGAGCGGCGCGATCCTTGTTCACTTGGCCGAGAAATTCAGTGCCTTCCTCCCCACTGACCCGCAGGCCCGCGCCGAGGTGCTGAGCTGGGTGTTCTGGCAAGTCGCCAGCGGCCCCTTCATCGGCGGCGGGTTCGGCCATTTCTACGCCTATGCGCCGGAGAAATATGAATATCCGATCAACCGTTATGCCATGGAAACCAAGCGGATCTTTGACGTCGCGGACAAGCGGCTGGGCGAGAGCCGGTTCCTCGCAGGCGACCAATACACCCTCGCCGACATCGCCAATTTCCCCTGGCTCGCGCCATTTACCGAGGGCAATATCTACAACGACGCCAAGACCTTCCTCAGCATCGATGACTACAAGAATGTCGGCCGCTGGGTCGAAGAGATCGCCGCGCGCCCGGCAGTCAAGCGCGGGCGGATCGTCAACAAGGTATGGGGCGATGAGGACACGCAGCTGAAGGAACGCCACTCAGCAGCGGATTTCGACGGCAAGCGGCTGGTGACCAGCCCTCCGGTGTAAATGTGTGAAGGGGGCGAAAATTCCACACTTTCGCCCCCTTCACATCCTGATCGAAGCCGTTATAGAGCGCCGCTCTTGCTGGGGCGTAGCCAAGCGGTAAGGCACCGGTTTTTGGTACCGGCATGCGAAGGTTCGAATCCTTCCGCCCCAGCCAACGCCTCCTGAAGACCTCAAACTGAGGTTCGTTCAGGTCGGCTCACAATCCCGCCAATGATCTGATCGGCGCGTTGGCCTCACCGAATACCGCCCGTCATTCAAGCACTCTCCGCCCTCGCCCACTGGGTTGAATACGCAATACGCGACAAAGCGTCATCATGGTGACTTTCGCCCTTGACCATTGGCGCGGCGAAGCGGATGTTGCGGCGTTCCTGATGGATAGCAGGCTCCTGTGAAACGCGACCGGCCAGGCAAAAAATGCCAGCCCGCATCGCATCGGCCAGCACCGTGATGGATGGGAAATGTTGGCGGATGGGGATCGTCTGCCGGACTGCTTGGCGATGCTCTCCCGCGCCTTGATTGCCGTGCTTCCTCATCCCGTTAGGGGATGGAATTGTCATGACCGGTGGACTTGCGGATAATGGCGTCGCTGCCGATTGGATTGCCTGCCTGACATACAAGAGCTCTGCCACGGCTTCGCCGGCGGCAGGTGATCTCGATCTGCTGGTGGCCAAGGCCCGCGCGCGCAACCGCAGTCTTGGGGTCACCGGGATGCTGTTATTCGAGGATGGCCATTTTCTCCAAACACTTGAAGGATCGCCCGCCGCGCTGGAAACGCTGTGGTCGTCGATCCGGCAGGACAGCCGCCACAACCACATCGAAGTGCTGAGCGAACACATCGTCACCGCGCGGCTGTTTTCCGATTGGGATCTGCTGCTCGATGGCCGGATCAATGATGGGCCGCTCAACCTGCGCGCCGCTGTGGCCTTGCCCCCGGCGGTGGCTGAACATGTCGCCCATCTTGTGGAACTGTCGTTGAATGCGGATGACCTTGGCCTCAACCGGCTGATGGCAGCATTTGCCGATGATGGCTGGACGGCCGATGCGATCGTATCACTGCTGATCGAACCCGCCGGGCGCGCGCTGGGCGATGCCTGGCTGGATGATGAATGCAGCGAGATTGATCTCACCATCGGGCTCAGCATGCTGCAATTGGCCGGGCATGCGGTGCGATACAGCCCGTCTCCACAGACCATCCGCAACAGCCGTTACCGGGTGCTGCTCGCTACGGCCCCGGGTGAGCCGCATATGCTGGGGACAACGCTGCTCGCCGATCAGTTCCTCGCATCCGGATGGCAAGTCGATATGGCCTTCCCTGCCAGCGAGGAAGCGCTGACCAATCAGATCAATGCCCAGCACCCTGACGCGCTGGATATCGGCCTGTCCGATGCTGTTCCGCGGCCTCACGCGCTGACACAACTGCGCAGCGCGGTGGAACACAGTCGGCTTGTGGCAGCAGAACATCCGACCGTGATTTCCGTTGGCGGGCGCCTGTTCGCCGAAGCCACAGCAACGGCGCGGACCGTGGGGGCAGATTATGCCCGCAGCGATGTAGCAGGCACCAGCATCAAGCTGGCGGAGCTTGTCCAGCGCAACCGTCAGCGCTGACCGCGAACGCTCCGGCGGATCACCACCTCAGCTGATCGGCGATGTCGATCAGACCTACCATTGCTGCGGATTGGCGGCATCAGCTCACGATGCAGCACATCGAGCGGGACAACATCCCGTCCCGATTATGACCTGCGCCATGCATCGGCAAAGCCCGCCACATCGCATTCGCCGTCCCCGATTTCGGCAAGAACGGTGGCGAATTCGCGCGCAATGCTGGTGCGCCAATCGACCACGGTGCCGAACACATCGAAGGCGAGCGCTTTGGGAAGGGTCGGCGTGGGCATGGCAACAAAAACGATACCCGCGCCTCTCCCCAGGTGCAAATGCACCGAACCGTTCAGCTCGCGAGTTTGTAGGCCGTCAGGAAAATCAGTTCGCGCAACTGCGCTTCATCGGGCAGGCCGCAGTCTGAAAGCTCGGCAATCCCGACAATCGCATCATGGCTATCTGCCCGCGTCAAAACGATGCGATGCGGCACGATCCTCTCACCCGTCTCGCGCGAATAGAACGCCTGCACCACCGGGCGGGTGGCATCAGCCGGATCTTCATCAATCACCATCGCCACTTTGCTACTCGCCAGTTCGACAAAGGCACCGATCGGATAGAGCCCGACCGATTCGATGAAGGCGCGCAGGATGTCCTCGTCAAATGCGCCCTCCATATGCTTCAGGCGCTGCACCGCCACCGCCGGATCGAGCGCTTCGGTGGTGTACGAACGGGTGAGCAGGAAATCGAAGCTGTCGCACACCGCCGCCATGCAGCCGATGGTGCTGATCTCTCCGCGCTTCAGCCCCTTGGGAAAGCCGGTGCCATCCATGCGTTCGTGATGTTCAAGGCAGGCCGCCAGCACCGCATCCGGCAGTTCGCCATCGTTCAGCAGCGCGCGGTGTCCCAACAGCACGTGCTGCTGCCAGGTCTTGGGATCAGCCATGCGAATATCGCCATCGGCAATATCGGGGTTATGCGGCAAGTAATTGGTGCCGATATCCAGCAGCAGCCCGGCCAGCCCGGCCTGGTGCACTTCGGTGGTCGAAAGCTTCATGTGACGCCCCAGCGCCACCATCAGCGCGCTGACAGACAGCGCGTGCTGATACACCGCCTCGTTCTTCAGCTTGCAGCGCATTAACCCGCCGAACGCCTGCGGATTGCGCCGCACCGAATCCATGATGTCAGTGACGACCGGCTGCACCGCCTTCACATTGATCGCCTTGCCCAGCCGGGCGGCGATGAAGGTGTTGTGGACGGTTTTCTGCGCGCGCATGGCGAGCGCTTGCGCCGCGTGCACTTCGACATGCGTGGGCGCAGGATCGGTCTTGCTGGAAGCCCGCGCTGTCATCTTGTGGATGCGGGATTGCGGCGGCGGGGCGCTGCGATCCGCTTGCGCTGAACGCGGCGCTACATCGCGCGGTCCGGCCTCGCCCACATCCTTCCCCTTTGTGGTGTCGATCACGACACCATCAAGGCTGCTGGACCGCAGTGTGGCCAGCTTGTCGCTGTCATCAATCAGGAATTTCGCTTTCCAGAACGGATGGGAAAACCAGCTCCCTTCCATCTTGTGCACGAACATACCGATTTCGAGGTCTGAAACTGTGATGCGCTTCAGCATGGTGAATGTGCTCTAGTCCCGCTCTTGTGAGATTTCTCGCTAAGCTAGCGGGGGTAGGATTCGCTTGGGCCGCACTTAGGGAAAAACCCGTAGAGGACTACTCGATGATGTATCGCACCCGCAGCGTAAAGCTGCGCGCGGCGGCAAATGCGCCGGTGGGCCGCACGCGGAAGTTGGTGACGTTGGCATCGCAGCCCTGTCCATCGGCCGCCGGAACATAGGTCCAGCTCGATCCACCATCGGTCTAGAATTCAAGAC
>JAKFWB010000403.1 GCA_021732945.1 Porphyrobacter sp. | reverse complement strand
CCAAATATCGGGCCGCAAACAGATCATCATCCTGACCTGAGCAGGCGGCACATCTCACCCAAACCCCCCGCCCACTTCCCCCGGAGCAAACCGCATCAAGCGGCTGTCCACCAGCGCGGCCGTGCGGTTCATCACGGCCTTCTGATACTCCGCATCCTTGATCATTGCGAAGAACGCCCCCGCATTGGGATACTGGGCGACGAAGCCATCATGCCAGTCCTTGTCGTCCGGCCCGGTCACCATGGTCTCGAACCGCCCGCGCCACACGATGGTTCCGCCGACGCGCTGGAAGATCGGGCCGCTGGTCTTGCCGTATTCCTTGTAAGCCTCGCGCCCGCTCCAGCCTTTGCCCGCGTGTTCGTGGCCCTCAGGATACTCGGCCAGATCGCGGTAGCGCAGCAGGTTGAGCATGTGGATCGGCGTATCGCGCGGCAGGTCCTTGAAGGCCGCGAAGTTCTCCGGGCTCGGGTCGATAAAATAGGTCATAGGTCTCTCTCGTCATTGCGGGCGGCCGAAGGTCGCGCGGCAATCCATGGACCAGATTGTCGCGGCGCAGCACCATGGATTGCTTCGTCGCTTCGCTCCTCGCAATGACGAGCGGAAGGCCTCATCCTTCTCCCGTCATGTCGCATTGCATATAGACCGTATCGAGCCTGCGCCCGAACTTATATCCAACATTGCGCATCCGCCCCGCGTGGACAAACCCGCACTTTCCGTGGAGCGCAACCGAGGCTGGCTCGCCCCCACCGATCACCGCGATCATCTGCTCGAACCCGCAGGACCTTGCGGCATTGACCAAGGCCCCAAGCAGCCGCGTGCCAATCCCCTGCCCTCTCGCGCTGTCGGCGATGTAGATGGAGTTCTCGCAGGTCCGGGCATAGGCCGCACGCGGGCGGAACTGGGTGGCGTAGGCATAGCCGACCACCACGCCGCCCTGCTCGGCAACGAGGAACGGCCAGCCCTGCGCAGTCACATCGGCGATCTTGGTCGCCCACTCCGCCGCGCTCGGCCCCGCGCTGTCGAAGGACGCGGTGCCGTGGGCGACGTGGAAATCATAGATGGCGCAAACGGCCTGCGCGTCACTCGCGAGCGCAGGCCGGATCGCCACATCAGCCAAGCGTGTAGTCCGCAAAGCGATCACGCAGATCTTTCTTGCTGATCTTGCCAGTGGCGGTGTGGGGGATGTCGTCGACGAACTCGACCGCATCGGGCATCCACCATTTGGCGATCTGGGGCTTGAGGTGTTCGAGGATGTCGTCGGCGCAGCAGTCGGCCCCTGCCTTCTTGACCACGAACAGCACCGGGCGCTCGTCCCACTTGGGGTGAGCAATGCCGATGCAGGCGGCCTCTGCCACGGCGGGATGCCCGCAGGCGGCGTTTTCGAGCTCGACCGAGCTGATCCATTCGCCGCCCGATTTGATCACGTCCTTGGTGCGGTCGGTCAGTTGCAATGTGCCATCGGGGTGAATGATGCCGACATCGCCAGTATCGAACCAGCCATCATTGCCGACGGCATCCTTCTCGGCCTTGAAGTAGCGTTTGATCACCCACGGCCCGCGAATTTGCAGCGCGCCCGAGGTCACCCCGTCGCGCGGCAATTCGGTCACCATGTCGTCGAGATCGACCGTGCGCAGCTGCACCCCGAAGATCGGGCGGCCCTGCATCGCCGTCTTTTCGACCTTTTCTTCAAGCGTGAGGCTGTCCCAATCCCAGGTCGGCCCGCCGAGCGTGCCAATGGGTGAGGTTTCCGTCATCCCCCAGGCGTGCTGCACGCGGGTGCCGTTCTTGAGCAGGCGCTCAATCATGAAGCGCGGCGCGGCCGATCCGCCGATGGTGGCAGCCTTCAAGGGCGGCAGATCGAGGCCATTGGCATCGCAATGCTGGAAATGCGCCAGCCACACCGTCGGCACGCCCGCAGAGTCGGTCACGCCTTCGCGCAGCATCAGATCGTGCAGCACGGCGGGGTCGTTCACGGTCGAGAACACGAACTTGATCCCAGCCATCGCTCCGGCATAGGGCAAGCCCCAGCTCGCGGCGTGAAACATCGGCACCACCGGCAGCATGACAGTGGACGCGCTGAAATTGAAGGCTGCCGTCTGCAAGCCAGCGATCGCGTGCAGCACCGTGGAGCGGTGTTCGTATTGCACGCCCTTGGGATTGCCCGTGGTGCCGCTGGTGTAGCAGATCATGCACGGATCGGTCTCCGAGCCTGTCACCCACTCGAAATCGCCATCCTGCGCGCCAATCCAGTCTTCGAAGGCGGGCGAGTGCGCGCCGCTGTCGTAGCAGATATAGTGCTCGACCGTGGGCCAGCGGCCCTTCATCCGGTCGACAATCGGCTGGAAGGCCGCGTCGTAGCACAGCACGCGATCCTCGGCGTGGTTGACGATATATTCGAGCTGATCGTCAAACAGACGCGGGTTCACCGTGTGCAGCACCCCGCCCATCCCGGCAACGCCATACCAGCTGACGAGGTGGCGCGAATGGTTCATCGCGAGGCTCGCAACCTTGTCGCCGGGCTTGAGCCCGAGCGCCTGCAAAGCCTGCGCCATCTTCAGCGCGTCGCTTCGGATCTGGGCCCAAGTGGTCCGCGTTTCGTTGCCATCGGCCCAGCGGGTCACGATTTCGCGGGTCGGTGCCTCCCGCGCGGCGTGATCGATCACCGCGGTCACCCGCATGGTCCAGTCCTGCATTGCCCCAAGCCTTGCTTCGGCCATTGTTGTCTCTCTCCTGTCAGACCGCGCGATTGCCTGCGCATTGTTCTGCGATTCCGGTGCCAGTCATGCCCTTGGCGAGGCCGATTGGCAATCGCGGGGCGTGGGCGGGAGCGGCGCATTGGGTGTCACAGCATTGCCATGCAGCGGGTCTAGCGTTTCGCGGTGCCAATACCGAAGGAACTCCCATGAAAAAGATTGCATTTTTCCTCGCCAGCGCCGCCGCCATCGCCGCCGTGCCCGCGCAAGCGCGTGACGGTCAGCCCTATGTCGGCGTCAATGGCGGCGTGCTGCTTGAAGATCAGGTCGATGTCGATCTTGCCACCACCGATCCGCAGGTCAATGCGGCCTTTGCCGATACCGAACTCGGGATCGATGCCGATGTCGTGATCGGTTACGATTTCGGCGCGTTCCGGCTTGAAGCCGAAGGTGGTTACAAGCGCGCGGGCTATGATGGCCTAACTGTCGTCAATTCGGGGATCCTTCCTGGCGGCCTGACAGTCCCGTCTGGCACCGTGGTCCAGAACGAGGAAGACCTCACCATCTGGAGCGGCATGGTCAACGGTCTCGTTGAATTCGGCAGCGATGATGGCTTCCAGGTTTTCGGCGGCGGCGGGGTTGGCTTTGCCAATCTCGATCTGCCGGTGGAAGTTGCCGGGGTCGGCACGGTGATCGATGACAGCTCAACCGAGTTCGCCTGGCAGCTGCTCGCAGGAGCCCGGTTGGCGATCACCTACAACCTCGATCTGGGGGTCAAGTACCGTTACTTTGTGATCGACGGGTTCGAGCTTGAGGCTGCCAATGGCAGCCCGATCGAAGCGGATTTCGCCTCGCATTCGGTGCTCGCCAGCCTGACCTACAATTTCGGTCGCAAGGCCGAGCCTGCGCCGGTGGTCGTACCGCCCGCGCCAGTCGTTGCTCCGCCGCCGCCGCCGCCCGTGGTCGCGCCGCCGCCGCCGCCGCGTCCGGCCTGCAACACCGGGCCATACATCGTGTTCTTTGACTTTGACCGGTCGGACATCACGGCAGAAGCCGCCAGCATTCTCAACAATGCCGTCACTGCTTACGCCAATTGCGGCAATGCGCGGGTGATGTTGGCGGGCCACACCGACACGTCGGGCCGTGCAACCTACAACGAAGCACTGGCCGAGCGTCGCAATGCCTCGGTCCGCAGCTACATGACCGGTCGCGGCGTTGCAGCCGGGCAAATCACCGGCGAAGCCTTCGGCGAAACCCAGCCGCGCGTACCGACCGCCGATGGCGTGCGCGAAGCGCAGAACCGCCGCGTGGAAGTGACTTACGGCCCAGGTTCGGGCAGGTAAGAACGCACTTTACCAATGATCAAAAGAGGGGCCGGAGCAATCCGGCCCCTCTTTTGTGCTGGACTCTACGCCACCAGCCTGAGGTTTGAGCGCTTCTTCAGCGGCACCAGCCCGACATTGGTGATGCCTTCCACTGCCACCAGGCGCTCGGCCAACTCGCCATGCAGCACAAAGGCACGGCCCAGCAGCATGTGCACCTGCGCGCCATCCGCAAGCGCCAGTTGCACCGTCACCTCACCGCTGCCCGTCGGGCGTTCGCCTTGCGCAGCGGCGAGTTCCAATCGCAATTCGTGCAAGGCTTCGATGCTGGCGATGTCGCAGGTGAGCTGCATCGCCGTGGCCCCGCTGACCGCCGCCAAGGGCCGCGCGCCGCGCACGGTGAGGCGCGGCGGCTCATCCGGGCTTGGCGCATCCAGTTCCACCGTCAGCAACAGGCATTCGCCCGCCTGCGCCCAGCGTTCAAAATCGGGCACCAATGCCTCTTCAAAGCAGGCGGCCGAAAATTGCCCCGACGAATCCGAGAAATCCGCCCGCACAAAGGTGCCGCCCTTGCGGGTGCGCGCCTTGGTGATGCCTTCCACCAAGGCCGCCATCACCGCTGTGCCGCGCCCGCCCGGCGGGGCACCAGCCTCCATCAGGCCCTGATAGGTGCGCGCGCCATTGGCCGATGCCGCATCGCGAAACTGCGCCACGGGATGCGCGGAGAAATAGAAGCCGAAATTCTCGCGCTCCTTGGCCATTCGCTCAGACCGGCTCCACGGCGCGGTGGGTTGCAGGCGCAGATCCTCGGGCGCGGAAGCCTCGCCCCCGAACAGCGCGGCCTGCCCGCTTGATCGCTCCCGCATCGCCGCATCGGCGACCGCCATCAGCATGTCGGCATTGGCGAACAGCAACGCGCGATCCGGTTCCAATGCGTCAAAGGCGCCCGCGCAGATCAGCCCTTCGATCTGGCGGCGGTTCATTGTGCCCTGCGGCAAGCGTTCGAACAGGTCCTTGATGCTTACGTAAGCGCCGCTCGCCTCCCTCTCGGCCACGATCGCCTCCATCGCTTTTTCCCCGACATTGCGGATACCCGCGAGGGCATAGCGCACGGCATAGCCGCCGGCGGTCTGCTCCACGGTAAAGCGCGCGTGGCTGGCGTTGATGTCAGGCGCCAGCACCTCGACGCCACCGTTGGCGTTCGGATAGCGCCGTGCATCATCAACAAACACGTTGAGTTTTTCCGATTGGTGCATGTCGAAGCACATCGAAGCGGCGTAGAATTCTTCCGGATAATGCGCCTTCAGCCAACCGGTCTGATAGGCGAGCAGCGCGTAGGCGGCTGCGTGGGACTTGTTGAAGCCGTAGCCTGCAAACTTGTCGATCAAGTCGAACAGCTCGTTGGCGCGCTTGGCTTCGATGCCGGAGTTCGCCTTGCAGCCATCGACAAAGCGGCCGCGCTGGGCGTCCATCTCGGCCTGCACCTTCTTGCCCATCGCGCGGCGCAGCAAGTCCGCGTCGCCGAGCGAGTAACCCGCCAGCACCTGCGCGGCCTGCATCACCTGTTCCTGATAGACGAAGATCCCGTAGGTTTCGGACAGGATGCCTTCGAGCTTTTCGTGCGGATATTCAATCGGCACCACGCCCGCCTTGCGCTGGCCGAACAGCGGGATGTTGTCCATCGGGCCGGGGCGGTAGAGCGAGACGAGCGCGATGATGTCGCCGAAATTCGTGGGCTTTACCGCCTTCAGCGTGCGCCGCATCCCTTCGGATTCCAGCTGGAACACCCCCACGGTGTTACCCATCTGCATGAGTCGGTAAACCGCCTGATCGTGAAGCGGCAGCGCAACGAGATCAATCGTGATGCCTCGTTCTTCCAGCAGGTCGGTCGCCTTGCGCAGCACTGACAGGGTCTTGAGGCCCAGGAAGTCGAACTTCACCAACCCGCTGGATTCAACATACTTCATGTCGAACTGCGTTACCGGCATATCCGAACGCGGATCGCGGTAGAGCGGCACCAGCTCAGCCAGCGGGCGGTCACCAATCACCACGCCCGCCGCATGAGTGGAGGAATTGCGCGGCAGGCCTTCCAGCTGCATCGCCAGATCGACGAGGCGTTTTACTTCCTTGTCGTTGTCATACTCGCGCTTGAAATCCGCCGCGCCATTGAGCGCGCGCGGCAGCGGCCAGGGGTCGGTCGGGTGGTTGGGCACCATCTTGCACAAGCGGTCGACCTGACCATAGCTCATCTGCAAAATGCGCCCGCAATCGCGCAGCACCGCGAGGGCCTTCAGCTTGCCGAAGGTGATGATCTGCGCGACGTGATCGCTGCCGTACTTTTGCTGGACGTAGCGGATCACCTCGCCGCGCCGGGTTTCGCAGAAGTCGATATCGAAGTCGGGCATCGACACGCGTTCGGGGTTCAGGAAACGTTCGAACAGCAGGCCGAGCTTGAGCGGGTCGAGATCGGTGATGGTCAGCGACCAGGCCACCGCAGAGCCCGCCCCGGACCCGCGCCCTGGCCCCACCGGAATGCCCTGTTCCTTGGCCCACTTGATAAAGTCGGCCACGATCAGGAAGTAGCCGGGGAAGCCCATGCCCACGATCACGTTGATTTCGAATTCGAGGCGGCGCTTGTAGGTCAGCACCTCGTCCCAAATCCCGTTCGTCCTGAGCTTGTCGAAGGACTGTTCTTGTTCTTCCAGAGCTTCGGCAGAAGGCAAAAGCAAGGCTTCGACAAGCTCAGCCCGAACGGTTTCGGGGTAATAGGGGGCGAGCCGCTCTACCAAACCCTTACGCGAATCCTCCGCCAGCATCCGCGCTTCGCCCGAAAGGTCGCCCGCAAGGCTAGGCAGGATCGGCTTGCGGTAGGGCGGCGCAAAGGCGCAGCGCTGCGCGATGACCAGCGTGTTCGCGGTCGCTTCGGGAAGATCGGCGAAAGCCTCTTCCATCATGCTGGCCGATTTGACGAACGCCTGCGGGTTGGAGCGCGGGCGATCATCGGCCTCGATCTGCGTCGAATTGGCAATGCACAGCATCGCGTCATGCGCCTTGTGCATATGCGGTTCGGCAAAGTTGGCGGGATTGGTCGCTACCAGCGGCAGGCCCCGGGCATAGGC
>JAKFWB010000503.1 GCA_021732945.1 Porphyrobacter sp. | reverse complement strand
CTCGTGGTGGCCGCGGCGCGAGCCGTAGGAGTTGAAGTCCTTCTTGGCGACCTGATTGGCCATCAGGAACTTGCCGCCGGGGCTGTCTTCCTTGATCGAACCGGCCGGGGAGATGTGGTCGGTGGTGACCGAATCGCCGAGGATCGCCAAGGGCTTGGCATCAAGGATGTCCATGACCGGAGCGGGCGTCATGGTCATGCCGTCAAAATAGGGCGGGTTGGCGACATAGGTCGATCCGGCGCGCCACTGGTAGGTGTCCGACGGGGTGACCGTGATCGCCTGCCAGTGCTCATCACCGTCATAGACATTGGCGTAGCGGCTGACGAACATCGAACGGTCGATATTGGCGGCGCGGTTTTCGGCGATTTCGGCGTTGGTCGGCCACAGATCGGCGAGCATCACGTCGTTGCCGTGCTGGTCCTGCCCGATCGGGGTGGCGGTAATGTCTTCGGTGACAGTGCCCTTCAGCGCATAGGCCACCACCAGCGGCGGCGAGGCGAGGAAGTTGGCGCGCACATCGGGCGACACGCGGCCTTCGAAGTTGCGGTTGCCCGAGAGGACCGAGGCAGCGACGATGTCATTCCCGTTGATCGCGGCGCTGATCGGCGCGGCGAGCGGGCCGGAATTGCCGATGCAGGTGGTGCAGCCATAGCCGACCAGATCGAAGCCGAGCGCATCGAGGTGTTCCTGAAGGCCCGACTTCACCAGATAGTCCGTGACCACCTGCGATCCGGGGGCGAGCGAGGTCTTGACCCAAGGCTTGGGCTTGAGCCCGCGCTCGTTCGCCTTCTTCGCCACGAGACCGGCAGCGATCAACACATCGGGGTTCGAGGTGTTGGTGCAGCTCGTGATCGCCGCGATCACCACGTCGCCATCGCCGATGTCGTGCGTAGCGCCTTCGACCGCCACACGCGCGGCGGCGGTCTTCCCATAGACCTTGGAGAGATCGGCGTTGAACAGATCGTCGACCTCTTGCAAGATCACCTTGTCCTGCGGGCGCTTGGGGCCGGCGAGGCTGGGGACGACCGCCGCCATGTCGAGACTGAGGGTGTTGGTGAACACCGGCACGTTGGCAGGGTCAAACCACATGCCCTGCGCCTTGGCATAGGCTTCGACCAGCGCGATATTCTCCTCGCTGCGGCCGGTCAGGCGCAGGTAATCGAGCGTCTTGTCATCGATCCCGAAGAAGCCGCAGGTCGCGCCATATTCCGGCGCCATGTTGGCGATGGTGGCGCGGTCGGCGAGCGTGAGGTTGGCGACACCCGGCCCGTAGAACTCCACGAACCGCCCCACCACGCCGACATTGCGGAGCATCTGCACGCAGGTCAGCACGAGGTCAGTCGCGGTCACGCCTTCGGCCATCGCACCTTCGAGGTAGAAGCCGACCACTTCGGGGATCAGCATCGACACCGGCTGGCCGAGCATCGCAGCCTCGGCCTCGATCCCGCCGACGCCCCAGCCGAGCACGCCCAGACCGTTGATCATGGTGGTGTGGCTGTCGGTGCCAACGCAGGTGTCGGGATAGGCGACCATCACGCCGTCCGGGCCTTCGCTGGACCACACGGCCTGCGCCAGATGTTCAAGATTGACTTGGTGGCAGATCCCGGTGCCCGGGGGCACGGCGGTGAAGTTCTGGAAGCTCTTGGAGCCCCACTTGAGGAAGTCATAGCGCTCAGCATTGCGCTCATATTCGAGCGCCATGTTCGCTTCCATCGCCTTGGGGTGGCCGAATTCGTCGACCATTACCGAGTGATCGATCACGAGGTTGACCGGCACCAGCGGGTTGATCTTGGCGGTGTCGCCGCCGAGCTTCTTGATCGCATCGCGCATCGCGGCGAGATCAACCACGCAGGGCACGCCGGTGAAATCCTGCAATAGCACGCGCGCCGGGCGGTACTGGATTTCCTCGCCGGTGGTGGGGTTGTTCTGCCAATCTACAAGCGCCTGAATGTGCTCGCGCGTAACGGTGAAGCCGCCGTCTTCAAAGCGCAGCAGGTTTTCCAGCAGCACCTTCATGGAAATCGGCAGCTTGCTGATGTCGCCCAGCTGCTCAGCGGCCTTGGCCAGCGAGTAATAGGCGTAATGCTTGCCGTCCACGTCAAGCGTCTGGCGGGTGCCGAGCGAATCCTGGCCGATTGCGGTCATGGGTGGGTTCCGTCCTTTGTGATTGACCCGCCCCCGATCCACCAAGGGCGCGGTTTTCGCCGCCGCTCCTGCGCTGCCGCGCGCGCGAGGTCAAGGGGAGAGCGGGGTTCAGGCCTTGTCAAATTGTCTCAAGTTGCGGCGGCGGCGGGCGCAGGGCGGGCAGGTCGCGTCGCCAGCCAGCAGCCTGTCACGATCAGCACGGTACCGGCCAGCGTCGGCAGGCTTACGTCCTCGCGGAAAAACAGCCAGCCAAACCCGGCCGCCCAGACAAAGCCTGAATATTCGGTCGGCACCAGCACATTGGCCTCGGCGCGGGCATAGGCCCAGGCAATCGACAGTGATCCGGCCAGCGTCAGCAAGGCCGCCGCCCCCAGCGGCAGCAGCGCGGCGCTGCTCGGCGGTTCCCAAAGCAGCGGTGCGAGCGTCAGCAGCACCGCAGCGCCAATCCCACTGTGAAAGGTGGTGATCTCCAGCGGCCCGGCGACTTGCGCCTGCCGCCGGATAACGATGAAGTTATAGGCATAGAGCAGCGCCGAGACGAACAGCGCGGCGACCCCCAGCGCAGCGCCTTCATCGAATTTCCCCTGCCCGATCCGCCCGCCGACGATCACCAGTGTGCCAGCAAACCCAAGCAGGCTTGCGCCAATCGCATTGCGGCTGATCACCTCCCCCAGCAGAACGCGGGCCAGATAAAGCGCGATCAGCGGGGCGATGAAGCTCAAGGCAATCGCCTCTGCCAATGGCAGGCGGGTGAGCGCGAAGAAGAAGGTCAGTGCCATGAAGGCTGACACCACCCCGCGGGTGAGATGCAGCTTCATCACCGCGCCCGTCGGCATGGAAGGGCCGCGCGACAGCCACACGGGCGCGATCAGCGCCGTGCCGATCATCGCGCGCAGAACTGTGGCAGTATAGGCGCCGATCAGCAGCGCCGCCTCTTTCATGAATGCATCCATCAGCGACAGGAACCCCACCCCCGCCAGCGCGGCAACGAAGGGTAGCAGGGTGGGGTTCCGGTTCGTCATCCTGCAAGCCATAATCCGGCCCCACTGCCGCGTCACGCACTTGCCGCGACCTGGCAGGCGGCTGTGCACATTAATGCCTGCGAAAGCCAAGGTGGTTGAAAGGGCCTGTCGGTCCAGAGTATGAACACGCATGGACCAGACGATGCTGCATCCGGCAGCGCGCGGGGCAAAAAGGCAAACGTGATGACAAGGTTTTCCGGCAAATTGGCAGGCAGCGCCGCGATCGCAGCCCTGTTGGCGAATGCTGCGCTGGCGCAAAGCGCTGCGCAGCCCGCTGCGCCCGAACGCCCGGTGCTTCAGCAGAGCGAGCAGCAGGGCGGCCCTGCGCGGATGGAAATGCCTACCCCGCGCGAAGCCTTTGAGCAGGCCTTTCCACAGGCGGAGCCCGCGCCGCTGGTGCAGGCATGGGCCGCAGGGCAAGCCGCGCAGCTCGTCGCGGTGATCGAGGGGATTGGCGCGGAAGGGCTCGATCCCAATGACTACGATCTGCAACCGCTCAAAGTGGCGCTGGCATCTGGCCCTTCGAACGAATTGAACCAATTGGCCTCGCAAAGCTTTGCCTGGCTGGTCGAGGATCTGCGCGATGGCCGCACCCCGATGGATGCGCGCACGCAGTGGTTCGTGATAGACCCTGATCGCGATATCTATCGCACCGGCGATATTCTGACCGAGGCGCTGGCGAGCGGCGATATTGCCGGCACCCTGGCAAAGCTCAGTCCGACCCATCCTGACTATGCCCGGCTGCGCGCCGAACTGGCCAAGACTCCGGCTGCCAGCACGACCAAGCGCAAGCTGATCCGCGCCAATATGGACCGCTGGCGCTGGCTCGCCCGCGATCTCGGCACGCAATATCTGATCACCAATGTGCCCGAGTTTCAGCTGCGTCTGACGGTCAAGAACCGGATCATCAGCACCTATCGCACCGTGGTTGGCAAGCCGGGGCGGACCGCGACCCCGCAGCTGGCTGAAGTGGTCGAAGGGGTGGTGTTCAACCCGACATGGACAGTGCCGCAGTCGATTGTGAAGGGCGAGGGCCTCGGCGCCCGCGCGCTGGCCAATCCGGCATGGGCCAAACGCAGCGGCTATGCCGCCACCAAGGGCGCGAATGGCTATGTCAGCGTGGTGCAACAGCCGGGGCCGGGCAATTCACTTGGCCAGATGAAGCTGGAAATGCCCAACGAACATGCGATCTTCTTCCACGACACCCCGTCGCGCCACCTGTTTGCCAATGATTTTCGTGCCTTGAGCCACGGCTGCATCCGCACCGAACGCGCGCTGGAACTGGCGATGACGATGGCAATTCTGGGCAAGGGTGCGACCAAGGACGAGGCTGTCGCGATCTCTACCTCGGGCAAGTACCAGAAGGTTGTGTTGGAAAAGCAATGGCCTGCCTATATCACCTATTTCACCATGGCGAGTGATATCAACGGCGAGATGGCGACCTTCAAGGATATCTATGATCGCGATGCCCCGGTGCTGGCCAGCCTCGACAAGCCACGCGTGCGCGAACGCAGCAACGTGGTCGAGGACGAGGTGATCGTGATCGAGGATGATTTGCAGGATAGCTAGACCCGGAGCAAAGTCCACGACGTGCTGGCATGTTCACGCGAACGTGGCCATCCTTCAGCTTTTTTGTCATGCACGCGAGCGTCCGGACGATGGGAAAGATCAACCGCTAATGTAGCCCGCCTTGGTTGCGTAGGAAACTGATCCTGTTTTCTGACAGATCAGACGTTTGCCTTCAAAACGCGTTGGCAGCCGCGTTGGGGCCGAATTGCAGCGGAGCCCGCTCGATCATCGCCAATTCAGGCAGCGGCTGGATCGAACCATCTTCCTCCAGCCCGAGGCTGTCGGCGAACAGTAGGCGGCCGCCCGACAGGTTCGTCAGTGCGATCCGGAACTGTTCCTCGCCCATCGCGAAGCACCCGTTGGAGCGGCCCAATCGGCCCCACTTTTCGAGATGGCTGTGTTCGGCATAGGCCGCGCGGTGCATCACGATGTAGCGTTGCAGCGCGGCATTATTGCTCTCATCAAGCCCGCCCAAGCGCACCGAGGTGCCATAGCGGCCCTTGTACCACTCCCACGTGACATAGGCCCCGCGACTGGTCGCCAGCGAGCCTTCGGTGTTGGAGAAGGCCTTCAGCCAGCCATCATGCTGCGGGTCTGATCCAGTGCCGTGGCTAACGTGGTAGGATTGCACCTCGGCCCGCTCAAGATTGACGAAGTGAAACCGGGGCTTGGCCGAATGGAGGCCGAAATCGGCGATGCCGACAATGTCGTGCTTCCAGATTGCATTGCCCGCGCGGGCGAGTTCACGGGTCGCGATGTCAAACAGGATGCGGTCGCGCGGGGTGCCCGGCAGGACGGAGGCAAACAGGCGCGACGGCAGGGCCAATGCCGCCCCTGCTGCCAGAGTGCCCTTGAGAAGGTCGCGCCGCTTCATATTGCTATAACCTACCGTGCAGGGCTTGCGTTCCCAATAACGCAAATGCCCCAGTCGCTCATTTCGTCGCAGTTCTGCGTCAATTCGTGGGTTGGCCCCCCAGTCCTTGGCCAGCTTCGTGAATCGCCTTGGCCGCCATGCCAAGCCGGATCAGATCGGGCATGGCCTGCATCACCGCCTGTCGGAACCCGCTGAACGCCGCCAATCGCGGATCGCCCGCCGCGATCATCCGCGCCACAGTCGGCCCGGTGGGATCGAGCCGCGACTTGGCAAGCCAGGCCGAAATCTCGGGCGTCTGCGACCAGGTGCCGCGGTTCATCATGTTCATCATGAAGGCATAGGGGAAGGTGGCCGGCGTATCGGTCAGCGCGCCGGTGCGGGCGAGCTGGTTCTTGGTCGCATCATCGGGATAATGCGCTTCGAGGAAGGCGGTGAGCGCGGCACTGAACGTCACCAGCGGGACATGCACTGGCTGGAGCACGATGGTGTCGCCGCGAAACTGCGGCCCGCTGTTGGCCTCGGCGGTGAAGGGCACGGCGCGCGCGGTGCAATCGATGAACAGTGTGTTGTCCGGCACCACGTGAGCTACCTCACCGAAATGCAGCACGCCCGGTTCGATGCGCGTCACCCTGCCGGTGCGGATCACTTGGGTGATCTGCCGCAGCAGTGCAATCTCGCCCTCAGAGATCACCGCATAGTGATACATCTCCGGCTTCACTGCCGGATCGATCCGCAGCATATAGCCGCCCTGTTCAAGCTGTTCGAACACCTCTTCGCCCGATTGCGCCTGCTGAAACGCTTTCAGATGCGCCATCTGGTTTGCAACCGTTGCTTCGATGAAATCCTCGCCCGGCTGGATGAACTTGCGGTTGTTGAGCCAGCTGTCGCGCGGGCGCACCCAATGGATGCGATCGGGCGCGACGCCGGCTTGGATCAGCCACACGCCTGCATCCATCGCGGTCTTGCCGCCGCCTAGGATGACGAAGTGTTCGGGGATGCTGGCAGGCGTCTTCCACAGCTCGGGCAGCTCGCCCGGCGCGGCCACGCGCACGCCTTCGTCCACGGCAAAGCTACGCTTGTGGGTGCTAGGCACCGAGGTCTGGTAGAAGGTCGCATCGACCAGCTTGCGGCGCACGGTGATGGTCTGCTCCGCGCCTGACAGCACGCCCGCAATCCGCGCGGTGCCGCTGTCGTCGCGGCCCTTGAACTCGCTCAGCCGGTGATAGGCGACCCGCCCGCTGGGGAGCAGGCGCAGGTTCATCACCTTTTCGAAATAGGCCGAAACCTCGGTCCCGCTGGCGAGCGCGTAAAGGCCCTGATTCGGGCCGTGGGTGTCGATCTGCTCGCCTTCGAAGGCCATCGAATTGACGCCGTAAAAGGCCGAGGGCTGGTGCAGCGCGACGAAGGAATAGGCGTCGTTCCAGTGCCCGCCGGGCTTGGCGTGCTTGTCGACAAAGGTGATGTGGCAATCCGGGTCTTCGTCGAGCAGCGCATCGGCAAAGGCGAGGCCGACCGCGCCCGCGCCGACGATGAGGTAGTCTGTGGTGAAGTCGGCCATTCTGTCCCCCGCG
>JAKFWB010000582.1 GCA_021732945.1 Porphyrobacter sp. | reverse complement strand
GAAAATTGCCGCGCGTGAAGGCGGTATCGTTGCGCTTGTATTGCAGCGCGACGAGCTTGCGGATCAATTCGCGCTGGTCAACGGTTTCGCCAACCTTGATGTCGAAAATCATCGCCGAATAGGTCTCGACCGAGCCGATACCGTACAGGCACGAAACCGAGGCGACGATGATCACGTCGTCGCGTTCGAGCAAGCTGCGGGTGGCCGAATGGCGCATCCGGTCGATCGCCTCGTTAACGCTCGATTCCTTTTCGATGTAGGTATCGGAGCGCGGGACGTAGGCTTCGGGCTGGTAATAGTCGTAGTAGCTGACGAAATATTCGACCGCGTTTTCGGGAAAGAAGCTCTTGAATTCGCCATACAACTGCGCGGCGAGGATCTTGTTGGGGGCAAGGATCAGCGCCGGGCGTTGCAGTGTCTGGATCACCTTGGCCATGGTGAAGGTCTTGCCCGAGCCGGTGACGCCGAGCAGCACCTGCGTCTTTTCACCCGACAGCGCGCTTTCCGTCAGTTCCGCGATGGCCGTGGGCTGATCGCCCGCCGGTTCGTATTCCGACACCAGCTTGAACGGGATGCCGCCCATCGACTTGTCGGGACGGGCAGGGCGGTGGGGAGTGAAGTCCGCGCCCGTTTCGGGCTCGTCCAGTCCGCGGCGGATTACGAGTTGGGCCATGACCGGTTTATGGGGAACAAAGCGAGGCCATGCAAGGTTGTATGGCATGGGATGCGCAGGTGAGCGAATATGCGCTATGCTTGGGCAAACAGGGGCAAGCCCGCAGCAGGAGCACAGATTATGAAGCGGATCATTATGGCAGCAGCGGCCGCGGCGCTGATTGCGGGCTGTTCGGGCGGCAGCGATGCCGATGCCGATGCCGATGCCGACGGCAAGGTCAGCATGAAGGAAGCCGCCACACAGGCCAAGGCCGAAGGGATGACCCCCGAACCCGGCCAATACAAGGCGGTGATCACCATGACCGGGATCGATATCCCCGGCATGCCCCCCGAAATGGCCGGGCACGGCGCCGGTATGACCACCACCACCGAATATTGCCTGACCCCTGAGCAGGTCGAATCCGGCTTCGAAGACATGATGAAGCGCGGGCAGAATGGTGAATGTTCCTACGAGAAGTTCACCATGAAGGACGGTGCCTTTGATGGTGTGTTGGTGTGCAAGACCCCGCAAGGCAATGCGCGCATGACCATGGCTGGCACCGCCACCCCCACCACATCGGATTTCACCGCGACCATGGCGATGAATTTTGATGGCGCGGGTGAGGGCACGATGAAATTCGCCGCAAAGCATGAACGGGTCGGCGACTGCCCGAAGAAGTAATCCCCGACAGGGATTCTCCGAAATGTAATATTTCATGGAACATTCATAAAACTTATGGCTTAGAGAAGCCTATGGCTTCACTTCGCTTCGTTCCTGAGATGCCCCGCCTGCCAGCCCCGCTTGTCGCGGCGGCTGCGTCTGCTGGCGCGCAGGCGCAGCAGGCCTATGTGTCGAGCGAGTTGGGCCGCCGGGTTGCGCTTGCCCGCGAAGTCATTCCGCAGGAGCACGAGGCGGGCAAGCCTGCTTTGGTGCGACTGCTGAGCGAAGCGCAGATCTTGATCGAACCGCTGCGCCGCTCGCGCCGCCCCAAGCTGGCGATTGCCGCGACCGCCAATCCGCAGACGGTGATGATCCTGCCCGGTTTCGGCACGCGCCCCGGCCGGATGCGCTATCTGGCCGAGCAGATGGAAGCGGCGGGCCATGTCGCCAAGCGCTGGGGGCAGGGCCGCAATTGGGGGCCAAACCCCGATACCTTCGATCAGGTCGAAGCCCGGATGCTTGACCTCTATGCCCGCCACGGGCGCCCGGTGGTGCTGATCGGCTGGAGCCTTGGCGGATTGTTCGCGCGCGAACTCGCCAAGCGGCAACCGCATGCGGTTGCCAAGGTGATCACCATGGGATCGCCATTCTCAGGCTCTCCGCGCGCCAATAATGTCTGGCGTGCCTATCAATTCATCACCGGCCATTCGGTCGATGCCCCGCCGGTCGAAGCGGTGCTGTCGGTCAAGCCTCCGGTCGAAACCGTGGCGATTTGGAGCGCCAATGACGGAGTGATCGCACCGCGCTGCGCCGCCGGACGCCCGGATGAGCGCGACCGCGCGATCGCGGTGCGCTGCACCCATATGGGCTTCACCTATGATCCGCAGGTCGTCGCCACCCTGCTGGCAGAGCTTGAAACCACCCGATAACCCGCGCGGTTGCAGCATTGTTGCGCAAATTGTCGCAGGCGCTTTCCTTTTGCAAAACCCCGGTTACATTGTGCGCTGCACCTAAGGTGTTTCGCGGGGGTCAATGAGCGCAGGCGGCAGCAATTTTGATGAGATGTTCGGCGGCGGCGGTCAGGCCCGGCCTGCCTATGACGAATATTGCCGCTGGTATAATGAGCAGCCCGGCGAGTTCCTGAGACGCAAGAACCGTGAGGCTGATGATTCTTTTCGCCGCACCGGGATTACCTTCAACGTCTATGGCGAGGATGCGGCGGAAGAACGCCTGATCCCGTTCGACATGGTGCCGCGCATCATCACCGCTGGCGAATGGCGCAAGGTGTCACGCGGGATCGAGCAGCGGGTGCGCGCGCTCAATTCCTTCCTTTATGATCTGTACCACCGGCAGGAGATTGTGCGCGCGGGCCGCCTGCCTGAACGGCTGCTGCGAAAGAACGACTCGTGGCTCGCCAATATGGTCGGCTTCACGCCGCCAGGGGGGATCTACACCCACATCGTCGGGATCGATCTGGTGCGTACCGGGCCGGAAGAATTCTTCGTGCTGGAGGATAATGCGCGCACCCCTTCGGGCGTGTCCTACATGCTCGAAAACCGTGAGACGATGATGGGGATGTTCCCCGATCTGTTCAGCCAGATCGCGGTGGAGAGCGTCTCCAACTATCCGCGCCGCCTCGCCCGCAGCCTTGCCGCATGCGTGCCGCCCGCGTTCACAGGGGGCAAGCCGACCGTCGCCGTGCTGACGCCGGGGATCTACAACTCAGCCTATTTCGAACACGCCTTCCTTGCCGATCAGATGGGTGCGGAACTGGTTGAGGGCAGCGATCTGCGCGTCGTGGGCGGGCGGGTGCAGATGCGCACCACGCTGGGCTACAAGCCGATCGACGTGCTCTATCGCCGGGTCGATGATGATTACCTCGATCCGCTGACCTTCAACTCCGATTCTGCGCTGGGCGTGCCGGGGATCATGGATGTGTACCGTTCGGGCGGGATCACCATTGCCAATGCGCCCGGCACCGGGGTGGCGGACGACAAGGCGATCTACAGCTTCATGCCGGAGATCGTCGAATTTTACACCGGCGAAAAGCCGCTGCTGCCCAACGTCCAGACCTGGCGCTGCGCCGACAAGGACAGCCTTGCCTATGTGCTCGACAACCTTGCCGAACTGGTGGTGAAGGAAGTCCACGGGTCGGGCGGCTACGGGATGCTGATCGGGCCGACGTCATCCAAGCGCGAGATTGCTGCCTTCCGCGAAAAGCTGATGGCGCGGCCGAGCAACTATATCGCGCAGCCCACGCTCGCGCTGTCGACCTGCCCGATTTACACCGCCAAGGGGCTGGCCCCGCGCCATGTCGACTTGCGCCCCTTCGTGCTCGTCAGCCCCGAGGGGATCGACATCACCCCGGGCGGGCTGACGCGGGTGGCGCTCAAGAAAGGCTCACTTGTGGTCAATTCCTCGCAAGGGGGCGGCACCAAGGATACCTGGGTGCTGAAGGACTGATGGGCACATGCTAGGCCGCACCGCCAACAGCCTGTTCTGGATGTTCCGCTATCTTGAGCGGGCCGAGAACACCGCACGCTTGCTGGAAGCCGCGTTGCGCATGGCGCTGACCCGCGATGTGGTGACCGCAGAGGCGGAGTGGCGTTCGGTGATTGCAACGCTGGGCCTCAGCCGCGCTTATGAGGCTTTGCACGAAAGCTATGATGGCTTGCAGGTCTGGAACTTCGTGCTGCGCGGGCCATCCAATCCCGGCAATGTCCGGCACATGTTTGGCGCCGTGCGCAGCAACGCGCGAATGGCGCGCATCAATATCTCGTCCGATGTGTGGGAAGCCGTCAATGATAACTGGATGAAGATCGATGCGCTGCTCGCCCGCCCGGTGGGGCAGATGGCCGTGGGTGAGGCGCTTGGCGCGATCCGCCGCGCCGGCACGCAGGTCCACGGCGCCTTCGACGGATCAATGCTGCGCGATGAAGGCTACCACTTTGCGCGCGCGGGCACCTTTATCGAACGGGCGGATAGCACCGCGCGCATTCTCGACATGAAGTATTTCCTGCTGCTGCCATCGCTGTCCTATGTTGGGTCAAGCCTGGATACCGGGCAGTGGGAACAGGTGCTGCGATCGGTTGCCGGGGCGCGGGTCTATAGCTGGCTCAACGCCGGGCAGATCGAAGCGCGCGGGATCGTGGAGTTTCTGGTGCTGGATGACCGCTTCCCGCGCAGCCTTGCCTTTTGCCGCAATATGCTGCGCGAAAAGCTCGCGGCGCTGGCGCGGATGCATGGGATCGAAGGACGCGCCGCCGCCCTGATGGGCGATGCCGATGCGCGGATCCGGCACTTGGCCGTGGACCAGATTTTCGAGGCGGGGCTGCACGAATTTCTGGTTGATTTCCTTGCCTGCAACGCAGCCATCGCCCACGCGATTGCCGAGGATTACCGGTTCCACGGATGAGCAAGCTGACTCTCTCGATCCGGCATACCACTCACTATGCCTTCACCCGGCCCGTGGTGCACGCGCTGCAACGGCTGCGGCTGACCCCCAAGGCGACGCAGGGTCAGCGAATCCTTGATTGGCAAATGACCTTCGATAACGCTTATGCCGAACTCCAGTATGATGATCAGCATTTCAACCACGTCACGCTGATCGGCATTACACCCGGTGCGCGGGAACTGACGGTGACTTGCAACGGGGTGGTGGAGACTGATGACAATGCCGGAGTAATCGGCCGCCATTCGGGCCATCTGCCCTTGTGGAGCTTTCTGCGCCAGACGCCGCTCACCCGTCCGGGCACCAAGCTGCGCAGCCTGCTGCGCGAAGTGCGAGCGCCGGGCGCATCGGACCGTGATGGGGCAGCGCCGCTCGATTTCCTGCATATGCTGTCGGACCTGATCCGGGACAGGATCGCCTACGAAACCGGACGCACCCATTCGGCCACCACTGCCGAAGAGGCGGTCGGTCACGGGGCAGGGGTGTGTCAGGATCATGCTCACATCTTCATCGGCGCTGCGCGGGCTAACAGAATTCCGGCGCGCTATGTCAGTGGCTATCTGATGATGGACGACCGGATCGAGCAAGAGGCGACCCACGCCTGGGCCGAAGCCCATGTCGAAGGGCTTGGCTGGGTCGGCTTCGATGTCTCCAACGGCATCAGCCCCGATCCGCGCTATGTGCGCGTGGCGACCGGCAGCGATTACCGTGATGCCGCACCGATCACCGGCATCAGCGTCGGTTCGGCGGGCGAGGTGCTGACGGTGGGGGTTGCGGTGGAAGCCCATACGGCCGGCCAATCGCAACGGCAAAAGCAGGAGCAATCGCAGGGCTCGGGCCAAAGCCAAAATCAGAATTCGCAGTAATTCGCACTGAGCAATGCGGGCTTTGCGCAGCGCCGCCATTCGGGCTAGGGAGCAGGTCATAATCCGATCGGAGGCAAAAACCGCATGACCTATTGCGTTGGCATGGTGCTCGACAAAGGCCTCGTGCTGATGAGCGATACCCGCACCAATTCGGGCGTCGACAACATCTCCACCTTCCGCAAGCTGTTCCACTGGAACGTGCCGGGCGAACGCATGATCGCGGTGATGACGGCTGGCAACCTTGCCACCACCCAGGCGGTGGTCAGCCAGCTCGAAGAACGCACCAAGGCACCGGGCGAGCGTGACAATACGCTGCTGAAAGGTGCGACGATGTTTCAGGTTGCGACCGAGATCGGGCGGCTGCTGCGCACCACCATCGAAAGCGCACAGATCGTCAATGGCGATAGCGGCAAGGGCCGGTTTACCGCGACGATGATCGTCGCCGGGCAGATCGCAGGGATGCAACCGCGCCTGTTCATGATCTATCCCGAAGGCAATTTCATCGAAGCCAGCTGGGACACCCCGTTCTTCCAGATTGGCGAGACCAAATATGGCCGCCCGATCCTGATCCGCGGTTATGATCGTGACATGAGCTTCGAAGACGCGGTCAAGCTGCTGATGGTCAGCTTCGATTCCACCCTGAAGGCGAACCTTTCGGTCGGCTTGCCGCTGGATTTGCTGGTGATTGCCAAGGATGGCTTTACTGCCAGGCACGAACACCGGGTTACGGCCGAAGATTCCTATTTTGACACGATTTCATCAGGTTGGGGTGACGCCTTGCGATCGGCTTTCCAATCGCTTCCGGCTTACAGTTTTGCTGACAAGGGCTAACCCTAAGGCCAAATCCATATCCGATATGGATGAAAATACTTACGTAATTTCATTGGTGTAACCCTTTCCGGTAACGGTGAATCCTCCGGATCGGCGGCGCTCTTGCGTGAAAGGTTCGTCGGCGCGGTGCAGTGGCATTTTTATGACACGCAAAGCATCGCTCCATTTCATTGATTCCTGCAGCCGCCAGCGTGCCGAATTGGCACGGGTGGGCTTTGCGCTCGGCCACCACAGCGAAGTTTACGGCGACCTGTCGGAACTCGCGGTGCACCCGCCGCGCGAAGGCATCATCATTGCGCGCGATACCGCCGAAGAAGGCGGGGTGGGCATGATCCTTGATCGGCTCGGCCGGTTGGGCATCTGGCTGCCGATGATCGCGGTGGAGGTGCAGCCGCGCCCCAACCGGATTGTCGAGGCGATCAAGGCGGGCGCGCTCGATTATCTTGCGCTGCCGCTTGATCCTGAACGTTTCACCCGCTGTCTCACCCGGATCGCCAAGGAAGCCGAACAATTCGGCGTCGCCCGCCGCCGGATGATCGAAGCGCGCGACCGGATCTCGACGCTTTCAGCGCGGGAACGCGAAGTGCTCGATTGGCTGGCCGAGGGCAGCAGCAACAAGGCGATCGCGCGTGAGCTCGACATCAGCCCGCGAACGGTGGAAATCCACCGTGCTAACATGATGACCAAGCTGGGCGCGCGCCATGCGGCAGAGGCCGTGCGGCTG